>DASQXC010000150.1:0-6295 GCA_035639935.1 Terriglobales bacterium | reverse complement strand
TTACCAATGGTTACTGTACGTCATATTATCCGCAGTCTCAGCGGTATTAATGGCTGCATTTATTATTATCGGCTATTTCGCAACCCGTGCTCGAAGGTCGGGAACTTGAGCATTCATGTAAATGCGCCGGGTGCCCCACCCAAGCTGGTTTTGCTTGGGTGGGGTATTCAAATAGCCGCGCCGGCTGAAATCGTAGAATCGCGTTTCACAGAAGCGCCCGGGTAATTCATCTTTCCGGGCGGGCGGCCATGTCCTTCGGTGACCTTGCGCCGAGCTGAAGCCCGGTATAACTTGGGCGGAGCCCTCACGTGCCGCCACCGGCGCGGCACAGTCAGGATTGGGCCCTGTGAAGGACATCTGCCTCTACCGCAGCAGCCAGAACCGATAGATAGGGAACCGACGTCCAGCCCACAACTGGGTATAACCAGCGAAGTCCGGCCCGCAACTCCTTTGTTTGACTGTTGTTGCGTGTAAGTCTTTTGTTTTGCCTGTTCGCGACTGTTAACAGTAGCTAAGTTGTTGATTCTAAGTGTCACCCCAGAGGGGGGTATGAACCCCATACAGTTCCGGCCCGTCACTCCTTTGTTTGACGGTATTTGCTTTTAAGTCCTTTGTTTCTACGGTTCGCCACGGTCAACCGTGACTAAGTTATTGATTATACGTACACCCTGGGAGGGGGTGTGAATCCCTTAAGGGTCCAGACTGGGCATACCCCAGGGCTTTCATGCAGTCCCCTAGCCTTGTGAAGCCAGGTTCGCGGGGGCAGGGCGCACGGACATCTCCTGTACTACTCGGGTGAGCGGCGTGCCGCACGACTTTCCTGTTGCTATGATGAGGACGACTTCATGCCTACGTCCTTCCGCACGGCGCTCTTGGGGATGGTAGTTTTGCTCACCGCCGTCATTTGTGTGGCGGCACCGTGGCGGTCCATCGGTCCTGATGGTGGTGACGCGCGCAGCCTCGCTGCCGACCCCCGCAATCCCGACCGCCTCCTGCTGGGCACTAGTTCCAGCCAACTGTTCGTTTCGAAGGATGGCGGATATACCTGGTCGCAGCTAGCGCGGGTGGGTGATGGCGATCATTACGTTGTAGATCACATCCTGTTCAATCCCGCGCATCCAGAGATCGTTTACGCCGCGGCATGGAGCGTGGAGACTGACGGCGGCGACCTCTTCCGCAGCGATGACGGCGGCCACACCTGGCGCGCGCTGCCAGGCATGCACGGCAAATCGGTTCGTTCATTCGCGCTGGCGGCCTCGGATCCGGACATGCTGTTTGCGGGCGCGCTGGACGGTGTCTTCCGCAGCCGCGATGGTGGTGCGCACTGGGAGCGCATCTCGCCTCCGGGACATCCCGAGATCAAGAACATCGAATCGCTGGCCATCGATCCCAAGGACCCGAGCATTATTTACGCCGGCACCTGGCACCTGCCGTGAAAAACGGTGGACGGTGGCCGCACTTGGTCCTCGATCAAAGGGGGTGTGATCGACGATTCCGACGTGTTCTCCATCATCCTCGACCCGCGGAATTCGCGCGTTGCGTACGCCAGCGCCTGCACCGGCATTTACAAGAGTGAGGATGCGGGCGCGCACTTCCGCCGCGTGCACGGCATCCCCAACTCGGCGCGCCGGACGCGGGTGCTGCGGCAGCACCCGGTCGATCCCAACATTGTGTATGCCGGCACCACGGAGGGCTTGTGGGCGAGCATCAATGCCGGCCAGACCTGGCACCGGGTGACCGCGGACAGCGTCATCGTCAATGACGTGTTGGTGGACGCGCGTCATCCCGGCACCGTGTTGCTGGCCACCGACCGCAGCGGCGTGCTACGAAGCGAGAACGGCGGCGCAAACTTTGTTGCTTCTAACCGTGGCTTCACCCATCGCCAGGTGGGCGCCGTCCTGGTGGACCGCAACGATGCCAACCTGCTCTATGCCGGCGTGGTCAACGACAAGGAATACGGCGGGGTATTTCTGTCCCGCGACGCGGGCGGGCACTGGGAGCAGATAAACGATGGCCTCGCTGGTCACGACATTCTAAGCCTGCGCCAAACCGAGCAAGGCACCCTGCTGGCGGGTACCAACCGGGGCATCTTTGCCAGGAGTCCGACTGATAAAAGCTGGCACCCGATCAACAATCTCGAACGCGACCCCCCGGCCGGCGGCGGGGTTTTTACCGTGACCGCGCGCGCGAAGAAACGTGCCGTGCGCACCGATGATCCACCGCGCCCTGAGTTGAACGGCCGAGTAGCCGACCTGGAAGTCACGCCCGAAGCCTGGTTTGCGGCAACCTCGCAAGACCTGTTCATCAGCGCCAATGGCGGACGGAGCTGGCGCGGCAGTGCGATCCTCGGCATGCGGGATTTTATCGGTGTACGCGTCGCTGGACAGGTGGTGGTCGCGATCACTCCCGCCACGCTGCTGCTCTCACGTGACGGAGGTCGCCATTGGTACGCGCCGGTGCTTCCCGTCAACATCACGCCGCTTTCTGGGATAGCTTTGGGGCCCCAGGGGAGCATCTGGCTGGCATCGCGCGGCGGAGCCTACGGCTCTCGCGATGGTGGCGAGACCTGGGAGCACGCGATCCGCGGCATCGACGCACTCGATGTCACATCTATCGTGTACGACCGCGACAGTGGCCGGTTACTGGCCACCTCGGTCACCGGGGCCTTCGAGAGCACCGACTTAGGCCGGAGTTGGCACCGTGCGGGTGAGCCGACTTCGCGGCTGCGGGGGCTTAGCCTGGGTGGCGGACGAATTTACGCCCGCACCGATTTCGACGGCGTCGTCACACAGAAGACCACATCCTCGAAGGACCACATCCTCACTGAAAGCTCCATCGGTTCCAGCATTCCGAGCAATTAACAACCTCGATTCAGCATCTATGCGGCCGTCCAGCAAAAAATACATACCCGGCAGCCAATCTCGAAAAGTAAGTCCTTGAAAATACAAAAGAAATCCGGCTGGCACGCTGGGTGCTCCTTCGGGGTTTATCCCGAAGAGGTTTTTTCCGATGAAGAAGCGCGCTGCAGTCTTGGTTTGTCTTTTAGGCCTGCTCCAGTTTGCCGTGGGCTGCAGCCGTCAATTCTCCAGCGGCGAGGCACAGGCCGCAACTGGGGAGGGTGACCTGCTTCCATTTGGGCAGCTCCCGACGCACCAGGGAATTGAGCCCAGCAAATCGTTTCTGCCGAGAATTGTTTCGCTGCCCGAAGGCACGGTGATTTCCGTACGCCTGCAGAATGGCCTGAGCAGCGCTACCACACGCACCGGCGACACCTTCGACGCCGTGCTTGATGATCCGATAGTCGTGGATAGGCGCACGATCGCGGGTCGCGGCGCGGCGGTGCGCGGCCGGGTAACGGCAGCACGCAGTTCGGGACGCCTCCACAATTCCGGGTATCTCCGGGTGACCCTGACTTCGGTCGAAATCGAAGGCACGCCTGTACCGGTGCAGACTTCCAGCGTGTCCTCTGCTGGCGGGTCTCACAGAGACCGTGATCTGGCGCTGATCGGCGGCGGCGCTGGGGCCGGCACGCTCATCGGGGCTCTCGCCGGCGGCGGCAAAGGCGCACTCATCGGTGGCCTCGTGGGCGCGGGAGCGGGTACGGCCACCGCATACGCCACCGGCCAGAAGGATGTCAGTTTCGCCGCGGAACGCCGCTTGAGCTTCCGCCTCATACAGCCCGCCAATATTTAGCCGAAGCCGGCGCTTCCACCGACAGACATCAAGCGCCGGCGGGCCTCCACTGTGCACCGCTTTTCGGTGATTGACGCTGCATAGCTACCGGAGTAGGGTTCTAAATCGCTCGCAAGAGCTTCCGCCGATGTGCAACCAATGCACATCGGGCGCGTCTCACTTCCAGCCAACGAAAGGAGACACTATGCATACCTTGGTCATCGAAGGCCATGTGAAACCCGGGAAAAAGAGCGAGTTCATCGCAACCTGGAACCGCGAGATCCTGCCGGCGCTGAAAAAGCAAACCGGCTTCGTAGATGAAATTCTCCTGTTCGGCACAGCCGAGCCGGAGTTGGGCCTGGGCGTCAGCCTGTTCAAAACGAAAGAGGATGCCGAGCGTTACCATCGCGAGGTGTTTCCGCGCCTGGCTAACACTGTACAGCATCTGATGACGGGGCCGCCGACGGTGCGCCCCTTCAACGTCGAGGCCTCAGAGACATTCCGCATCTCCGCCAAGGCGGCGGCCTGAGACACCATTGAAGGCGAGCCTGCGCCAGCTCGCCTTTCATACTGACCACAGAGTCACAGAGACACAGAAAGAATCTGCCCGAAAAATAGGAATTGATTCGCACTCTATCCGCGTAGATCCGCGCTGGGAATCTATGCTACGACAACGGGTTGCAGGTTGGGCGCAAGGGAGTGCGCCTTGGTGCCGCCGTCCGCTCTGGCAATCTCCAGTGCGGCTTCGGCGCGATTGATAACTTCGGTCACAATGTCAACCGGATCGAAACTTTGCTGAATGGCGGCTTCCGCGATTCCCGCAGTGACGGTAAGCGCGCGGTTCCTGCCGGAGATCTGGATTCCGCTTAGTGCCTTGCGCATTTTGTTGGCAACAAAGAACGCCTTCTCGGCAGTAGTATCGGCAAGGATCAGCGCGATAGTGGCAAGGTCGTACCGAACGACCATATCGCTCTGGCGCACATTCGCCAGCATGACGCGCCCGATGTGCAGCATCATCTCCTTTACGGCCATTTCTCCGCACTCCTTCATCAGGGCAGACGGCGGGCCGAAGCATAGGAGCATGACAGTCACCGTAGACTTTTGCTGCTGTGCACGGCACACTTCCGAGAGCAGCACATCCAAGTAGGACGACCGCTTTAGCAGCCCGGAACGTTCATCAGTCACCGCCAGGCTTTTAACCAGGCTGCGCAGACGCACATTCTGCAGGGCTTGCACCACCTGGTCGGCGATCGTTTTCAGCACCACTGTGTCGGCCGGGCGCCACTGGCGTGGCGCTCCACAGTGCGCGAGGATCAACAAGCCTACAACGTGTCCTGCGTCCATCAATGGAACTGCCAACAAGGAGCGGATTTCCAATGCCGCGACCACTTCCCCGATCGTCGCCAGTTCCGATGCAGAGCCAGCATCGGTGAAGCAGACCCCGGCACGCTCTTGGGCCAACGGCAGCAGCGCCCCGAGCAGCCTCACCATGGACATCACCTCTGATTGCCGCACGCCGGGGGCGCAGTATTCCAACATCGCGGAAGGCGGTTTGCCGGGAGCGCAGAGTCCGGCGATGCAGCGGCTCGCCTGCCAAAGCGGTCCAACCTCGTTAACGCTCGTGAACAGCACGTCCCTAACGTTCCCCTGCCGGTATATGTTGCGGGTGATCTGGGTGACGCGCGCAAATTTGTCCACAGTATGTTCTTCGGCGGCTGTCTGTGCCGAAGCTGCTGGCGGAGAAGCGGGAGTTGGAGTTTGCACCGCTGCGGGAAGCTCCGAGGGGCGTGGCGCCGCCTGATATTTGGGCGTAAAACCGGCCGTGAGGAACAACTGCTGAAGTTTCGGATTTTTATCTTCTTCGTGAGGAAATCCCTGGCTGATGCGCTCCAAACGTTCCAGCGCGTTGGAAGGCATTGAGTACTGAAGAAAGATCTCCGCCTGGATCATCAGGTCTTCCAGCACCGTGGCGTGTGAATCCTCCTGCCGAGTGTGAGATCTCGGCTCTCGGGGGGAAGAAGAGGCGGGTTGGAAGCGATTGGCGATCGCATTGAGCAGGCGGGTATCGATCTTGCCGCGCAGCCGTTCCAGCCGTTGCTGGTGCCCGGGTTCGTAGGGATCTACTTCCGCGGCGCGATCCAAGGCCTCGCCGGCCTTGAAATAGTTCCCCGTGGAACAATGCAGGTCGAAGAGCTTCAGCAAGGTCTTGCAGTAATCGTGCTCGCGGCTGGAGTCATTGAATACCTGGACCAGATATTCCAGCAATTCAACATCGAGTACATACTGGTCGGCGATATCTCTAATGGCCGCAGCGAACTGGCGGCGGCGGCCCAGCCTGTGCTCCGACGCCTCCAGCTTTCGAGCTAGAGCCAGCGCCGCGACACAGTCCTGATCCTTCAGGAAGCCGCACAACAACTGCTCGACACAGGCCAGTTGGCCGGGGTCGCGCTGATACAGTGGCCAGATGAACGGTTCTGCCTTTTTGGGCTGACCTGTCGCCAGCAGCGCCCGGCCATAAATCTCGCCGAGTCCCGGGCTGCTGGGGGCGTCTGCGGCGAAGCGCTCAAGCATGGCGACCACACCTTCCGCATCACCGTGCTCCAGCAATGTACGGCCATAGGCC
>DASQXC010000149.1:0-3092 GCA_035639935.1 Terriglobales bacterium | reverse complement strand
GGGATTCGATGATGCCCTTGGGAGTGAGCTGGAAAGTGTTGCGCACCAGTTCGACCAGCCGGCGTTCACTGAGCCTGCCAGTCCCGAAGGTATCCACCATGACGCTTACCGGCTCGGCGACACCGATGGCATAGGCAAGCTGCACTTCGCAGCGCTCGGCCAGGCCCGCGGCCACGATGTTCTTGGCGATGTAGCGCGCCATGTAGCAAGCAGAGCGGTCCACCTTGGTTGGATCTTTGCCGCTGAAGCAGCCGCCGCCGTGGCGGCCCATGCCGCCGTAACTGTCAACAATGATCTTGCGCCCGGTCAGGCCGGTGTCGCCCATCGGCCCGCCCACCACGAAGCGGCCGGTCGGGTTGATGTGGTACTTCGTATCAGCATCCAGCATGTGCGACGGGATCACCGCCTGGATCACATGCTGCAGTATTTCTGCCCGAATTTTCTTGTTGTCCACCAACTCGGAGTGCTGGGCAGAGATAACCACGGCATCCACGCGCACGGGGCGATGACTCTTGTCATATTCGACTGTCACCTGAGACTTTCCGTCGGGACGCAGCCAGTCGAGCTGACCGCCTTTGCGAACCTCGGCGAGTCGCATGGTGAGCCGGTGCGCCAACGTGATGGGCATTGGCATCAGCTCTTCGGTCTCGTTGCTGGCATAGCCGAACATCATGCCCTGGTCGCCGGCCCCGCCCGTATCCACGCCCTGTTTAATATCTGGGCTTTGCTCGTGAATTGAGGAGATCACGGCGCAGGTCTCGTGATCGAAGCCGTAAAGGGCATCGGTGTAGCCCACCGACATAACCGTCCCGCGGACGATGGACGGGAAATCTACATAGGCCTTGGTGGTGATCTCGCCGGCGATGAAGGCCAGCCCGGTAGTCATCAGGGTCTCGCAGGCGACGCGACTGTCAGGGTCTTCGGTCAGGCAAGCATCGAGAATGGCGTCGGATATCTGGTCAGCGATTTTGTCGGGATGACCTTCGGTGACGGATTCCGAGGTAAACAAGAAACGTTCTGCGGAACTCAAATGAGTCCTCCTCATTGCAATTAGACGCCGCGCCGGACTGGCATGCAGGCGCAGAAAAACATGTCTAAGTTTTCTAAACTAGCAGAGTTCCCAGATGCGGGCAACGGTTTGCAGCAAATGGGGAAAGCGCCGGTTCGGAAGGTCACCTGAAATCGGCGACGGAGCATTGCGGCAGATTTCCGTTAAGCACACGACGTGCCGCAGCCGCAGGTCTCGCCACGCAGTGCCTCCCTGCCCTCATTCGCAATGATGGGCGCCATTACCAGCCCGGCCACGGGATCAGCCCACCACCAGCCGAGCAGCGCGTTCAGGACAAGACCGCCCAGCAAGATGGCCGAGAGACAGGCACAAAGGCCGGTCTGGCGTGAATCGGCATGCAAGGCGGGCGAGCCAATGCTGGCTGCAACCCGGCGTTTCGCCCGCGCCAGCAGAGGCATCACGACCAGCGATAGCGCCGCCAGGATAATGCCGGCCAGCGAGTGCTCAGGCGGCGCACGCAGCCAAAGCGTCTTGATGGAATCGAGCGCAACGTAAGCCGCCAGCGCGAGAAAGCTCGCGCCCACGACTTTGAGTGCTATGCGCTCGGCGCGTTCATTGTCGGCAACAAGACGCCACAGCACGATCGCGCCCGACAAGACTTCAATCAGCGAATCCAGTCCGAAGCCGACCAGGGCAATCGAACCCGCCAGCAGTCCGGCGGCAAGCGCGACCAGCGCTTCCGCCGAGTTCCAGGCGATCGTCAGGTACTCAAGCCGGCGGCCACGACGAACAGCGACCAAGCGAGCACTAGCTAGGCTATTGGCAACTCCCATGTCGAGTTCAGCATGTGAGCACAGTAGATCGTGCGTACCTCCGCCGCCTCCGCGCCAGGGACGGTTTATCCTTGGGCTTCCGCCCGACGCTGCTTCAGGTAGGCGCGGATGAACATGTCGATGTCCCCATCCAGTACGCGGTCCACATCACCTACCTCAACCCGCGTACGCAAGTCCTTCACCATGCGATACGGCTGCAGCACATAGGAACGGATCTGTGAGCCGAAGTCGATGTCGAGCTTCGCATCTTCGATCTTCTTTGTCTCTGCCCGCTTCTTCTCCAGTTCGTATTCGTAGAGCTTGGAGCGCAGGATTTTCATGGCGCGATCGCGGTTCTTGTGCTGTGAGCGCTCGTTCTGGCAACTGACCACGATGCCGGTGGGAATATGCGTAATACGCACGGCCGAATCGGTGGTGTTCACGTGCTGGCCGCCACGGCCGCCGGATCGGTACGTATCCACGCGCAGGTCTTCGGGCTTGATGTCGATCTGAATGCTCTCGTCGATCTCGGGCGAGACGAAAACGCTGGCAAAGCTGGTATGCCGGCGCGCCTGCTGGTCGAAGGGGGAGATGCGCACCAGACGGTGCACCCCAATCTCACTGGCCAGCAGGCCATAGGCGTAGTCGCCGGCGACGCTGAAGGTCGCCGACTTGATGCCCGCTTCTTCCCCCGCCTGATAGTCGTTCAGGATAGCTTCGAAGCCCTGCCGCTCGGTCCAGCGCAGGTACATACGCAGCAGCATCTCCGCCCAGTCCTGCGACTCGGTACCGCCCGCGCCCGGATGGATCGTGACGATCGCGTTGCGCGCATCGTTCTCGCCCGAAAGCAGTGTCTTGGTCTCGAGCTGCTCGACTCGCTCGCGCAGCTCGCCGATTTCACGCGCCAGATCGCCTTCGACCTTCTCCCCCTCGCGCGCCAGCTCGAAGTAAGCGTCGACGTCATTGCTGCGTCGCTCCAGGTCGGCTTCGGTGGCCAGCGCCTCTTCCAGCCGTTTGCGCTGGCGCATCACCTGCTGCGATTGCTCAGGATTCGCCCAGAAGCTGGGATCGGAGGCCTTCTTTTCCAGTTCTGTTAATTGCTGACGTACGCTGGGCGCGTCAAAGATACTCCCGCAGGTCGTGGACCTTTTCTTTGATGGGGGCGTATTCGCGTTCTAATTCCTCTACCAAAGTATTCCTTCCGTTTTGCCACAGAGGCACTGACACAGAGAATTCCCTCCGTGTCTCTGTGGCAGGTCTTACGATCGCAC
>DASQXC010000148.1:0-2475 GCA_035639935.1 Terriglobales bacterium | reverse complement strand
CTCCGACGCTCTCCGCGTATTCGCGATGCCGCTCGCTGATGGGCACCACTACCACCTGCACCGGCGAGAGCCAAAGCGGGAACGCGCCCGCGTAGTGCTCGACTAGTACCCCGAAGAAGCGCTCCACCGACCCCCAGAGCGCGCGATGCACCATCAGCGGTTGGTGCCGCTGCCCGTCTTCGCCGACATACTCGAGATCAAAGCGCTGCGGCAAGTTGAAGTCGAACTGGATGGTCGAGAGCTGCCATAGCCGGCCGATCGCGTCCACCAGCTTCACATCGATCTTCGGGCCGTAGAACGCCGCTTCGCCGGGGATGATTTTGTAGTGCACATTGCGCCGCTTGAGCGCGTTTTCCAGTGAGCGGTTCGCGAGGGCCCACTGTTCATCGCTTCCGAGGAATTGCTTGCGGTCTTTAGGGTCCCAGGTGGAAAGCTCCACCTGGTATTCACTGAAGCCGAAAGTGTTTAGAACCGCCAACGCGAAATCCATGCAGCCGACGATCTCATCCTCGATCTGCCGCGGGGTGCAGAAGATGTGCGCATCGTCCTGAGTGAAGCCGCGCACCCGCATCAAGCCGTGCATGACCCCGGAACGCTCGTAGCGATAGACGGTCCCCAGCTCGCCCAGGCGGACGGGAAGATCACGGTACGACCGGAGCTGGTCTTTGTAAATAAGGATGTGGAAGGGGCAGTTCATGGGCTTGATGCGGTAATTCGCATCGTCCAGCTCCATGGGGGTGAACATGTTCTGGGCATAATAGCCCTCGTGTCCCGACGTCTTCCACAAATCGACGCGCGCGACATGCGGCGTGTAAACCAGCGAGTATCCCCGTTGCAGGTACTCGTCTCGTAGCCAATCTTCCATGGTTTTTCGGATGATGCCGCCCTTGGGATGCCAGAAGATCAGCCCGGGGCCGGCAAGCTCCTGAATGGAAAAAAGGTCGAGCTGTTTGCCGAGCACGCGATGGTCGCGCCGCTTGGCCTCTTCCAGCTTGTGCAGGTAGTCGTCTAGCTCTTTCCTGGTGTAAAACGAGGTGCCGTAGATGCGCTGAAGCTGCGGGTTCTTCTCGTCCCCCAGCCAGTAAGCGCCGGCGATATTCAGCAGCTTGAAAGCCTTGATCTTGCCGGTGGACGGGATGTGCGGACCGCGGCAGAAGTCCACGAATTTGCCGGTGCGATAGAGGGAAATTTTCTCATCCGGCGTGGTGAATTGCTCGATGAAATGGCACTTCATGAAGTCGCCTTCCGCCTTGAACCGCTCCAGACCCTCCCTGCGCGACAGAAACTCCTGTGCGTAGGGGATGTCTGCCTCCACCAGCTCCTGCATCTTCTTTTCGATCTTCTCCAAGTCCTCCGGAGTGAAGGCCGTAGGCCGGTAAAAATCGTAGAAGAAACCGCTCTCCGTCGGCGGACCATGGCCCAGTTTGGTTTCGGGGAAGAGTTCCAGCACCGCCGCCGCCAGCAGGTGCGCCGAGGAATGCCGGAAGACCTCCAGCGCCTCCGGATCCCTGTCAGTCAGGATGCGCAACTCGGTGTTCTCCTCGAGGGGACGGTTCAAGTCGATGAGCGTGCCATTGGATTTCGCTATTAGCGCGGCCTCGGCCAGTCGCGGCGAAATCTCGCGCGCCACTTCCAGCGCGGTCGTGCCCTTGGGGACTTCCTTCACACTGCCATCGGGCAGCTTGACCTGAATTAGTTGTGCACTTTGTACCGTTTCCGGCATGCCACTTGAGTTTAGCAGAAGGGAGGAAATGGTCGGCTTACCCGATCCTATAGAAGCTCAGTACGGCATCGCCCTGCCGGACCTGGCGGTAGCACTCCAGCGCGCCGAACCTCTGGCCGGGATCAAAGTGCTTGTCGTGTTCCGCCACCACGGTGCTTGATGGCTTGAGCAGCCTCGACTGTCCCAGAAAGCCGAGCGCTTCCGCGTAGGCTGGATGCAAGCGGTAAGGTGGATCAAGGAAGCATATGTCACAACTCACCGCCTGAGAATCGAGCAGGCGCAGCGCCTGTTGCGCCTCTCGCTCCAGGATTTCGTAGCCTTCTTCTATGCCGAGGCAGCGCAGGTTCCGGCGGATAACCGCTGCCGGGTTGCGCGACGACTCCACAAAATACACCATTCGCGCTCCCCGGCTGAGGGCCTCGATTCCGACCGCACCCGTTCCAGCGTACAGATCCAGCCAGACCGAATGCTCGAGTTGCGGGGCCAGCACATTGAACAGTGTTTCTCGGAGGCGGTTGCTGGTTGGGCGCACATCCAGGCCGCGCAGGGAGCGCAATTGCCGGCTTCGATACTTGCCTCCGATGACACGCATGACATTCAGCAATCAGCATTCAGTATCCGAACTGGTTCCGCTGTTGCTGACTGCTCACCGTCAACGCTGGCGGCCACCGACCAACGGGTGCTTCTCCAGCGAAATCCCCGCAGACTACCGCGCGCGTCTAATGTATACAATGTGGTGAGAGGTAAGCTCA
>DASQXC010000147.1:0-8183 GCA_035639935.1 Terriglobales bacterium | reverse complement strand
ACGGCCTTCAGCATGGCCGCGGAAACCTCACCGGTATAAGCACCCTCCTTCTCCCAATGCAGGTTCTGAGCTCCGATGCCGATGTCGTGCCCCGCGAGCGCCTCGACCACCGCCGGCAGGCACACAAACGACGGGCAGATGGCGATCTCGCTGCGTTCATGGCCGTCCACCATCGGCAGGAAAGCGCGCAGGAACTCCTGCGCCTGCTGCGGCGTTTTGTACATTTTCCAGTTGGCGGCGATTAGCTTTTTGCGAGCCAATCATCACCTCGTCCTCAGGATCTCGGAATAGGCCTGGAGGGCAGCATCATCGAAAACGACGAAGCGGACGGCGTTCAAGTACTTCGTGTGCGGCAGAGCTTCACGCACGGTTTCGATGGCGACTCGCGCGGCCGCGTGCAGCGGGTAGCCGAAGATGCCGGTGGCGATTGCTGGGAAGGCGATGCTTTTGAGCCCGAGCTCGTCAGCCAAGCGAATCGACTCGCGATAGGCGCTGGCCAGCGCTTCCGCTTCGCCGCTGGCTCCGCCCGCCCAGACCGGGCCAACGGTGTGGATCACGTAGCGGGCCGGCAAGCGACCGGCACTGGTCACCGCTGCGTGGCCGGTCGAGACGGGGCCATGCTCAGCACGCAGCTTGCGACACTCTTCCGCCAGCGATGGCCCTGCCGCGCGGTGGATTGCGCCCGAGACGCCGCCGCCCGGCAGCAGTTCCGAATTGGCGGCATTCACGATGGCCTCGGTGGTTTCGCGCGTGATGTCGCCCTGAACAACCTCGAGCGTTTTACGATCGGCGAAGGATATGCGCACTGGAGCAGTCATGGAAAAGCAGATTCCTCGCGGCCCTCGTCTCGCTTCGCTCGGCTCAGGCTTGCTCGGAATGACAATCGTGAGGTGTTTTCTTCGGCGACGGCTGAAGCCGCGTCCCTCCGAAGAAGCCGATCAGCGTTGGTGATTGCTGGGCCCTGACTCCACACTCCCTCCTCCTGACTACTTGTTGCTAAGCGCTTCGACTCCCGGCAGCTTTTTGCCCTCAAGAAACTCAAGCGACGCACCGCCACCCGTGGAGATGTGGGAGATCTTCTCAGCCACGCCGGCCTTGTGCACGGCAGATACTGAATCGCCACCGCCGACAATGGACAGCGCCGAGCGGTTCGCTGCGACTGCTCGGGCGACGGCGTAGGTCCCGTGCGCGAAGGCTTCCTGCTCGAAGACACCCATTGGCCCGTTCCACAAAATTGTAGTGGCCTTTTCGATCTGTTCCGAGAACAGCTCGACCGTCTTGGGCCCGATATCAAGGCCCATCTGTCTTCCAGGGATAGCGTGTCCGTCAACGACGACGTGGGTCTTGGCGTCGGGCGCGACCTTGCTCGCGACGACATGGTCCAGGGGCAGGAGAAACTTGGTGCCCCGCGCCTTGGCCTGATCAAGCAGCTTGAGCGCCAGTTCGAGCTTCTCGTCTTCGACCAGCGAATTGCCCACCTCCATGCCGCGCGCTTTAAGGAACGTGTAAGCCATGCCGCCGCCAATCAGTAGAGCGTCCACCTTGCCGATGAGGTTTTGAATGACCGGGATCTTGTCACTGACTTTAGCTCCGCCCAGAATGGCGATGAAGGGTCGGCCGGGATGGCGTAAAGCGCGTCCCAGATAATCGAGCTCCTTTTGCATGAGCAAACCGGCGGCCGACTTCTTAACGAATTTCGTGATCCCAACCGTAGAGGCGTGGGCACGATGCGCCGTCCCGAACGCGTCGTTGACGTAATAATCGGCCAACTTGGCCAGCTCCTGCGAAAAACGCTCGTCGTTGGCCTCTTCCTCCGGGTGGAAACGCAGGTTTTCGAGCAGCACCGTGTGGCCTTTCTCCAGTTTTGAGGCCATTTCTTCGGCTTGCATGCCGATGCAATCGGGAGCGAAGCCGACGTTTATCCCGCGGCCGATGCGCTCGTCCAGCAGGTTGCGCAAGCGCTCCGCCACCGGCTTCAGACTCATCTTGGGATTAGGCTTGCCCTTGGGACGTCCGAGATGGGAGGCCAGCACCAGCCGCGCATGATTGCCAACCGCATATTCGATGGTGGGCAGCGTCTCCACAATCCGGGTGTCATCCATCACATGGCCGCTGTCATCGAGAGGGACATTGAAGTCCACCCGCAGGAAGACCCGCTTGCCCTTGAGGTCGAGATCTTTGATGGAGAGCTTGCCCATAGGATTGAGTCATTGATCCATTGACTCATTGATCCATTAGGGAACCGTTCAATCACTCAATGACTCTCAATGACTCAATGAATCAATGACTCAATGACCCGATCGGCCTACAGTCCTTTGCTGCCGAGATAGTTGATCAGGTCGCGTACCCGGCACGAATAACCCCACTCGTTGTCGTACCAGGAGATGACCTTGACGCAGTTGCCGGCGACCACGCGGGTCATGGGGGCGTCTACTATCGAGGAACGGGAGTCGCCGCGGAAATCCATCGAGACCAGCTCTTCCTCTTCGTAACCCAAATACGGCGCCAGGCGGCCGCTCTCAGAGGCCTTCTTCATAGCCCCGTTCACCTCCTCCGCTGTGGTTTTCTTTTCGACGAATGCCACCAGGTCCACCACGGATACATTGGGGGTGGGCACGCGCATGGCAAAGCCATCCAGCTTGCCTTTCAGTTCCGGGATGACCAGGTGCAGCGCCTTTGCGGCGCCGGTGCTGGTTGGGATCATGGAGACCGCCGCAGCACGCGCGCGACGCAGGTCCTTGTGCGGGAAGTCGAGGATCACCTGGTCATTGGTGTAAGAGTGGATGGTGGTCATCGTCCCGCTCTGGATGGTGAAATTGTCGTGCACCACCTTGGCGATTGGCGCCAGGCAGTTCGTAGTGCAGGAGGCGTTGGAAATGATGTGGTGCTTTGCCGGATTGTATTTTTCCTCGTTCACACCCAGCACAATGGTAATGTCCTCGTTCTTTGCCGGAGCGGAGATGATCACCTTTTTCACCGTGCCGCTCAGATGCTTCCTTGCCTCTGTGGCATCAGTAAAGCGGCCGGTGGATTCGACTACCACCTGCGCACCCATCGACGACCAGTCCAGCTTCGCCGGGTCTTTCTCAGAGAATACGCGGATATTACGACCGTCCACCTGAATGCAGTCCTGGCCGTGGGTGATCTTGTTGGGCAGATTGCCGAGAATGGAGTCGTACTTGAGAAGATGCGCCAGCGTCTTGGGATCGGTGAGGTCGTTGACGGCGACGAATTCCAGGTTCTTATCATTCAGAGAAGCGCGAAAAATGTTGCGCCCGATGCGGCCGAACCCGTTGATGCCTACTTTGATTGCCATGTTTCCTCCCGGGCATTGATCAAGAAGCCGAATCTCGCACGATACAAACGTCGAATGCTAACAGAAAGCAGCTTTGAGCCGCCAGCTTGCGGCCAAACCTACGCCCGCAGTATCACCATTCCTCGCCTGCGTTACCCGCGGACACGTCCCTCCGTGGCTGCGATGTGTCTTTTCGGAATCTAGTGCGGCGGTCCGCGGCAGCTTAGGTTAACCGTGGCTCTGTGACTCAGCAACGAAGAGTTATGGCTTCCGACAGCCGGCGGGCGATCTGGAAATGGCGCGCCAAGAGGTGCGCAGTTGCAAGCCTCTCCCTGATGGCAATCTCGCTGGCGGGCTGCGCTATGGGAAACCAGGCTGCGACTGCTCCGACGGTAAACCCTGCGGTTTCCGTTTCGATTTCGCCGACCTCGGCCGCGATGCTGACCAACGGCACGCAACAGTTCACCGCCACTATCAGCGGTGCGACCAACACCGCTGTTACCTGGTCGGCTAGCGGTGGAACGGTTTCATCCCATGGTTTCTATACCGCGCCGAATATCACTGGGACCTTCACGGTCAAAGCAACAAGCGCGGCCGACAATACCAAGTCAGCATCTGCCACGGTTACCGTCAGCGCGCCCGTGCAGCACACGGTCACACTCGCCTGGGCGAGCACCGCCAGCGTCGCTGGCTACAACGTGTATCGCAGCACCGTCTCTGGAGGGCCTTACACGCAGATCAACACCGCGCTGGATGCCTCCACCAACTACGTGGACAGCACCGTCCAGTCGGGCACCACCTATTTTTATGTGGTGACATCCGTGGATGGCAGCGGCGCGCAGAGCGCCTTCTCCAACCAGGTGACGGCTGTCGTACCCACACCGTGAGACACCGCCCACTGAGCCGTACTCCTCGACTGCCTTAGATCCTGGGCAAATGAGAGACACGCGGGTGTACAATACGCACCCCGCCGGGCGGTCAGTGCGAATCCCCGCCCGGAAGGCATTCGCCGCATTAAATCCGGTGTCACCAGCTTGCCCCACCCAGCCGGCAAAGGGAGTCCGGCATCACAGGTGAGCCACCGGCTGGCATCAAGAACAGTTCGAAAGGAGAACCGCGTCATGGCTGCTATTCAGTCTCCAGTTGCGCCGGTTGAGGACCTCAACCCATTTCGTATCGCCATGGATCAGTTCGATCGCGCCGCCGCAAAAATGGGCCTCGAGGCCGGTATGCGCGAGATTCTTCGCCGCCCCCGGCGAGCGCTTTCGCTTTCTCTCCCCGTCAAGATGGATGACGGGTCGATCCGAGTGTTCGAGGGGTACCGTGTGCAACACAACAGCGCGCGCGGTCCCTGCAAAGGGGGCATTCGCTATCATCCCAATGTAACGTTTGATGAGGTGCAAGCGTTGGCTTCGTGGATGACCTGGAAATGCGCCACGGTCAACCTCCCCTTCGGAGGCGCGAAAGGAGGAATCGTATGCGATCCCAAGAAGCTGTCGAAAAGCGAGTTGGAGCGGCTCACTCGTCGTTACGCATACGAGATCTCCGCCATCATTGGTCCTTCTGTGGATATTCCCGCGCCTGACGTCTACACGGACTCGCAGGTCATGGCCTGGATCATGGACACCTACAGCATGACCCATGGCCACAGCGCTCCCGGCGTCGTGACCGGGAAACCGATATTCCTCGGTGGCTCTTTCGGCCGCCATGAAGCCACAGGCCGGGGATGTTTCTTCGTGATCCGTGCCGCCTGCAGAGTGCTTGGGATTGATCTGCAACAGCAGGCTACCGTCGCAATCCAAGGCTTTGGGAACGCGGGCAGTACGGCGGCTGACTTGCTCGCCGCACACGGCGCGCGAGTGATTGCCGTCAGCGACAGCCGTGGTGGCATCTACCGCCGCGACGGCTTGGATATCGGCGCAGTGCTGGCACACAAGCAGAAGACCGGCTCGGTGGTCAACTTCCCCGGGGCTTCCGATATCAGCAGCGAGGCGCTGCTTGAGCTCGATTGCGATGTGCTGATTCCCGCAGCACTCGAGAACCAGATCACGCTCGAGAACGCGGGCCGGGTGCGGGCCAGGGTGGTCGCGGAGGCCGCCAACGGCCCGACTACGCCGGGCGCAGACCAGGTGCTGCATGAAAACGGAGTCATGCTGCTTCCCGACATTCTGGCAAACGCCGGCGGTGTTACCGTCTCTTACTTCGAGTGGGTGCAGGACCTTCAGGAGCTGTTCTGGGACGAGGCGGAAGTAAATCAGAAGCTCGAAAGAATCATGGTGAAGGCCTTTGATGATGTCTATAGCACCGCAAGCAGCTACGGCGTTGACATGCGCACCGGCGCCTACATTCTCGCGATTGACCGTGTCGCTACGGCCACACAGTCGCGCGGACTCTGGCCTTAGACGCGGTTCGTACCCAACTCCGTGTGCTCAAAAGCTGCGGACGCCCGCAGAGTCGTTGAAGAGGACGCTTGGTCCCGCTGGGCACCATGAAATTCCTTTTTGTCCAGCAGCCGAGATGGAATTCTTGCGCCCGATGGAGTTCTATGGCCATCTTCTCGTAGCGGCCTTGTTCTTGTCGCTTTCACAGGAGTACCATCTCGGCACGCCTGGGGTGAGATATGAGCCGAATTTATGATCTGATCGCAAACCAGAGGCTATATGCGATTGATGCCGGTCAAACTGTGGTAGAGGCCGCTCAGCTAATGACGGACCACCGCATCGGGGCGCTGCCGGTATTGCGTGATGGCGAGCTGGCAGGGGTTTTTTCCGAGCGCGACCTCATGACTCGGGTTGTGGCCCAAGGCCGCAGCCCAGGCATGACCAGAATTTGGGAGGTAATGACGACCAATCCGCGCACGGTTTCGGTTGATGAGAGCGTAGAGAATTGCCTTTTCATCATGCGCGAGCTTGGCATTCGACACCTTCCTGTGTGCGAGGGCAAGACTCTGAAGGGGTTGATCTCGCTGCGCGACCTGATGTTCCCGGAATTGGCATTGAAGAAAGCGGAGGTCGCCTAGTCATACCCAGCCCCCAAGCGCGAGTGGTTTTCTCGAAGCGTGTCTGCAGAGGATGGGCGGCGGGTATCGGCCATGAGATAATCTTGCGCTTTCGCGGGGCTCGCTATGTACCGCATCCTTTCCGTCAGCCGCCACCTCAGCCTACTACTCTCCAGAAATGATGCTTTGGCGATGGCCGGGTTCAATGTTGTGTCGCCTCGGGCCCCAGAGGACACCGCAAGCTTGGCGGCAGAGCGGGAACCGGATGCTGTGATTATCGGCCATTCTGTCGAACCCCACACCCGAGCGCAAATTATCGCTGACGTCCGTCGTATCCGTCCCAAATGCTTAGTGGTGTTCGTGTATGCATTTCCAGAGACCACGGGCGATCCTATGGCTGACGTGTCGCTTGACGTAACCCATGGCCCTGAAAGCCTGATCACCATTCTTCAGGAGCGTCTGCCTCGGTCTCAAGCAACCGAGAGCAGTTCTGGCCGACCGTAAACACGTTCCATCAATAGAAGGCGCCTCGGCCGCCGCATAGTTGATATTCGTGCCGCGGTCGCCGCCGGCCAGCGAACCCAACCTGGCCGCCTTTGCAAAGACATTGGGTCAATAACTCACGTTGGGGTCTCAATCCCACCCAAGTTAGGGTTTTACCCCCTCCCCCGAGCACAACGCTTTTTCAATCTAAGCTGCCCAGGAACTCTGCTGAATGCAGAGGCATTTTTGAAGGAGAGAGAAGAAAACACATGCAAGTAAACAAAAAGTACATGCTCGCTCGACTGTTCATTATTGGCGCTAGCGTCGCCCTGCTGGGCACAACTGCCAGCGCTAACCCGTTCGTACTCGACTGGCGGGTCCTCGGGTTCGGGCAGGACAGTGGCACCTGTGAGACGGGGACCTTTATGTCAGGTTGTACCAGCATCACCGCCGGAAGCGCGCAGGGTACGCACATCGGCAGTGGCGCCTACAGCTTGACCGTCACTACCGGCAACGACAAGGCCGGTGGTGGAACGGATAATCACGCTACCAACGCATCCGGCGGAAAGTGTCTGCCTGCTAACAACACGGGACCAGGTATGATCACCGCCGCCGATGGGAGTACCATCAACTTCAATACAGTCGGCTGGCTCTGCGAGGAGGGCAGTCCCGGCTCCTCCTATCACTATAATGGAACCTACCGGATCACTGGCGGTACGGGACGGTTCTCGGGCGCCGTGGGAGGAGGAAGCTTGACCTATACCGTCGAGAAGCCCGGCCTGCTGTCGGGTACCAGCTATATGAAGATCGACGGGACGATCAACTTCTAAGCCGATCCGTGTGATAGTGTGCGAGGCGAGATGGCAGCCACGGCCCGCGCCGTGGCTGCCACTCTGCTGGCTCATAGCGGCGGCCTGCCTCCGCCTATCGCTCGCCGCGGTCGCGCGTTGCGTCCCTGAGGCTGAAGCGGCGGCTGGTGGCTCTTTCCTGCGGCGAGACTGGTTTCCATAATTCCCTTCTCAATGGCGTACCGAGTCAGGCCTGCAACGTCGTGGATGGCAAGCTTTTCATGAGGCCTTGCCGGTGTCGCTCAACGGTTTTGACGCTGATCTCCAGCTCGGCAGCAATTTGTTTTTTGCCCTGGCCCTCGGCACTCAATTGCAGAACCTCCACCTCGCGGGAGCTCAGCAGGTCGGTGGGCTTCCTGACAGAGGTGCCGCGCACGATGGTGTCGCGATAACGATCCCTCAATCGCCTGGAAATGTCCGGGCTGAAGAACGCGGTGCCCTTTTTGGCCTCGCGGATTCCTCGGACCACGTCCGTGAAAGCCGCCTGTTTCAGCAGGTAACCCGCGGCACCGGCTTCGACCAACTGGTCCACGTACTCATCATCGCTGTAGGAGGATAG
>DASQXC010000146.1:0-18003 GCA_035639935.1 Terriglobales bacterium | reverse complement strand
AACTGAGCCCAGGAGTGCCCAATCACAGCTGCGATCACCGTCGCCAGCAGGAGGACTACACCGATTATCAGCGAGCGCCTTTGGATGCGTCCCATTGCGGCTGGGGCCGAATATAGCAACCTCGCGGATGTGTTGCTCACTGCTTCTCCTTGCGCTCTTCCGGTACTCCTGTTTCAGGCCGAACTTGCCGTGGCGTGGGTGGCGCCATGCCTTTCATTCCCGTTTTGCCGGTGATGCCCTCTTTGCTCGGCGGCAGTGGCTGCCCGAGCTTGCCCTGCATTTCGGCGGGCACTTCGGCGAGCGTCGCATGCTGGCTCAACTGCAGCGCCCGAATGTAGGCGACGATCTTCCAGCGGTCATCCGGCGTGATCTGTTGCGAATAATCAGGCATCCCCCCAAGGCCGTTGGTGATCACGTCGAAGAAGTGCCCGACGGGCGCTTCTCGCAAGCGATCATCGTGAAAGCTGGGCGGATGCAGATATCCGCGCTGCGCCACCATGCCGTTGCCGTCCCCCAGCTCGCCATGACAGGGCATGCAGTAAATGTTGAACCGCTCACGCCCGCGCTCGAGCGCTTGCCGGGTCACCCGGAAGGGCAGCGTCTCAAGCGGCCGGAAATTCTCCAGCCCACTCAGATAGGCAGGATCTTCGCTGACCTGACTACGATCCACGGTACCCGTGACTAGCGGCCGCGCCGAGCGTCCATCGGCGAAGAAATCGCTGGCGCGCAGCGGTTTGAATCTGGGCTGGTTATGCATGTCCTGACGGCAGCCGGCAAGAAACAACGATGCAAAGAGAAGTGTCATCCCGAGCGGCTTTAGGCGCGACGGATCTTGGTTTTGAGCGAAGTAGAAACACCAAGATCCCTCGCGTCTCGCTCCCTTCGCAAGCTCAGCTCGCGCTTGCTCGGGATGACAAATCCTTGGCAAAAGGAATTTAATGTGGCACCTCCGAGACTCGCTTGGGGTTCAATGTGCGCAAGAATTCTTCCGTGCGGGTGCGATCAAATCTGGGGTCAGCGGCTTCGATACACAAAAAGAACCGATCTTTGCTGGCGAAGGCGAAGCGCGGGACGTTGAACACCGGGTGATACGGCATCGGCAGCCCGTTCAGCGCAAGCATCCCGAACAAGGCAAAAAGCGCCCCGCCAAGGATCGTCAGTTCGAAAGTGACCACGATAAATGCCGGCCAGGAATTCAGCGGCCGCCCGCCGATGTTGACGGGATAGTTCAGCGCCGAGATCCAATACTGCATGAGAAAGCCCCCAATCCCTCCCAGCAACCCACCGACAAGAACGACCAGCGGAACGCGACTGTGCGCGAACCCGATGGCTTCACTGACCTCCTCGACGGGGAAGGGGCTGTACGCATCCATTTTGCGATAGCCTTCACGGTAGGCTTTGCGCGCCGCCATTGTCAGCTCCGTGGGCGAGTCGAACTCCGCCATAAGCCCGAAAATCGGATTCCGTTTCATTATGCTTTCACGTCCACTTCCGCCTCCGGCAGCAGCGTGCGCATCTCGAAGATCGAGATCATCGGCAGGAAGCGGATGAACAGGTACATGCACATGGCGAAGAACCCCACCGTTCCCCAGAACGTGAACCAGTCCCACCTCGTCGGGTAGTACATGCCCCAGGAGGAGGTGAGGAAGTCGCGATGCAGGCTGGTGATGACGATGATGAATCGCTCCAGCCACATTCCTATGAGCACCACAATGGAGACCGCGAACAGCGCTCCCACGCTTCGCCGCACGCGGCGGAACCATAGCACCTGCGGGGCAGCGACATTACACAACATCAGCGCCACGTAAAACGGCGCGTAGGGCCCATGCATGCGGTTCTGGATCATGAAGAAATCAAAGTCGTTGTAGCGATACCGCGCCATGAAGGTTTCGATGAAGTAGCCGTAAGCGACAATCAGTCCGGTTACGAGCATGATTTTGGCCGAGTTGTCGAGGTGACGCATGGTGACCATGTCTTCCAGGCCGTAATATTTGCGGATGGGGATGGCGATCACCAGCACCATGGCGAAGCCAGAGTAGATGGCGCCAGCGACAAAGTAAGGCGGAAAAATGGTGGTGTGCCAACCCGGCAGAAGAGCGATGGCAAAATCAAAGCTGACCACCGTGTGTACCGATACCACCAGCGGCGTCGCAAGTCCGGCCAGCAGCAGGTAGGCCGATTCATAATTCTTCCAGTGACGCGCCGATCCCCGCCAGCCCATGGCCAGGAAGCCATAGGCGGCGCGTGCGAAGCGGCTCTGGGCGCGGTCGCGCAGGGTGCCGAGATCCGGAATCAGCCCCACGAACCAGAACACGACCGATACCGTGAAATAAGTCGAGACCGCAAACACGTCCCACACCAGCGGACTGCGGAACTGCGGCCACACCTGCATGGTGTTGGGATAGGGGAAGAGCCAGTAGAAGAGCCATGGCCGTCCCAGGTGCAACAGGGGAAACATGCCCGCGCACATCACCGCAAATATGGTCATGGCCTCCGCGAAACGATTGATGGAATTTCGCCAAGGCTGGTTGAGCAGCAGCAGAATGGCGGAGATGAGCGTGCCCGCGTGGCCGATCCCGATCCACCACACGAAATTCACGATGGCGAAGCCCCAAGCTACGGGAATGTTCACACCCCAAATACCGATCCCCCTCACCAGCAGGTAACCGACCGCGGCCAACAGCACCAGGGTGAGAATCACGCCTGCGCCGAAGCCGAGCAGCCACCCGATGGTGGTGCGGCGCGCAAGAACCAGAGAGCTGATCTTGTCAGTGATCGTGGCAAACGTGTGCCCCGGCGCCAGCACTGGCGGTTTGCGGGTGGGCAACGTTTCCAGAGTTGGATCTTCCGCCATCGCTATGCTTTCTCCGCGAGTTCCGGATTGGGATTGCGCACCGCGGCTAGATACGTTGTCCGCGGGCGCGTATTCAGTTCCGCCAGCAATCCGTAATTGCGAGGCTCAGATTTGAGACGCGCCACCACGCTGTTCTTGTCGTTGAGGTCGCCGAAGACAATGGCTTCGGCGGGGCAGGCCTGCTGGCATGCCGTCTGTATCTCTTGATCGCGAATGCGGCGCTGGTCCTTCTCCGAATCTATGCGCGCCCGCGTTATCCGCTGGATGCAATATGTGCACTTCTCCATCACGCCGCGGCTGCGCACCGTCACGTCGGGGTTGCGCAGCAGCTTGAGGCTGGGCGTGTTCCAGTCCGAAAAGAGCAGAAAATTGAACCGCCGCACTTTGTAAGGACAGTTATTGGAGCAGTAGCGCGTCCCCACGCAGCGGTTGTAGACCATGTCGTTGAGGCCCTCGGAGCTGTGCACGGTCGCACCTACCGGGCAGACCAGTTCGCAAGGCGCGTTCTCGCACTGCATGCAGGGCACGGGTTGGAACAGCGTGCGCGGATTGGCGAGGTCGCCTTCGTTATAAGCATCCACGCGCAGCCAATTCATGTGGCGCTCGCGGATGACCTGCTTTTTGCCCACTACAGGAATATTGTTCTCCGCCTGGCAGGCGACGAGACAGGCATTGCAACCCACGCACGAGTTCAGGTCGATGGCCATACCCCATTTGTAGCCGGTGTAACCATAATGCGGATACAAGGTGTCGTCGTACCCCGGTTCCTCCTTCATCTCCTCGGCGAAGTGCGGGTTAGAGTTGTACTCTGCGAGCGTGGCCTCGCGCACGGGTGCGCGCTTGATCGTCTCCCCAATCGCCGTCTTGTTGGCGATGATCTGATGGTTTTGGGTGAGCGCCAGAGGATAATCCTCGCCCACGGGCGTGATCTTCACACCGCCGGCCATCCAGGGAGCATCGCTAGTGCGTACCTGGAAGGCGCTGTAGCCGCGGTTGGAGCCATTGCTGCCAGCGCGCTTAAGGCCATAGCCCATGACCAACGTGATGGAGTCCTCTGCTTGACCTGGCATGACGAGCACAGGGCCGCGCAGCTTGCGCCCACGATTCTCGATTTCAAGCACGTTGCCTGTGCGCAGCTCAAGACGCTCCATCAATGCTGGGCTGATGAGCACGGCATTGTCCCAGGTCAGCTTGGTTAGCGGTTTTGGCAGTTCCTGCAGCCACCCGTTGTTCGCCCAACGCCCGTCATAGACTGACGGATCAGGCTGAAAGATAATCTCGGTTCCCCCGCTTTCAAGGGCTGACAAGTTGAGCGGACGCGCGGTGACCGTGCGCAGTTTGGATTCCGAGCCTGCGATGAAGCCATCGTGCAGCCACTTGCGCCAAGCGGCCTCGAATTGTTCGGGCGCGCCTTTGAACTGCGACCGCCAATAGCCGCGCACGGCATCGTAGCTTGATTGCTCCGGCTGCTGCGTGAATACCGCCAGGAATTCGTGGGCGGAGCGGCCATTGAACAGGGGCGCGATCAGCGGCTGGATGATGCTGATGGTACCGTCATAAGCGCGGGCATCGCTCCAGGTTTCCAACGGATGCGCCTCGGGTACGTGCCATTGGCACAATGACGAGGTCTCGTCCTCATATATACCAAGGTGGATCTTGAGCCCGACCTTAGACAATTTGTCGGCGAACCCAAGATCCGCGGGCGCGTTGTAAACCGGATTGCCGCCGACGATCGCCAGCACCTGCACCTTGCCCGCATCCATGTCCTCCACGAGATCTTTCAATGAGGCGGTCTGGTCCACCGGATTGGCTTCAACGGGGTCAATATAGGTGACCGTCTTTCCCGAATTTCCCAGGGCCTGATTGATGGCGTGTGCCAGCGCATGGACTTCCGCCGCTTGCTGATCGCCGACGACCACCAAGCCGTTTCCGCGATGCTGCTTCAGGTCGTTAACGACGGCCCGCAGCCACCGCTCCTGTTTCGCAGCGGGAGAACCGCTCAGCCCGGGGACGCCGATCTCACTTGCGATTGCCCGCGCGAATGCGGGGATCTCCGAAGAGCGCACGGCCAGCCGGTGATCGGCTTTGGCGCCCGTCAGCGAGGGCGTGCCCTCTATCACGTACAGCCGGTTCATTGCCACTCCGGTCCGCATCTTGCGGCGCGACGTAAAATCGCGCGCATAGCGCTGGAACCCGGGTAGGCCACTGGGGGCAAGCAGCTCGGCATCGAGCGACAGAATGACATCCGCCTTATCGAGGTGATAGATCGCGTCCACCACTTGACCGAACGCCATGCGAGCGCCTGCTTTCGCGTTGTCGCGATTGACGGGCTCGTATTGATGCCACTTGGCATTGGGGAATTGCTTCAGCACGGCCGCGATTTGCGAAGCTAGCGTGGGAGATGTGACCGTCTCGGTCAAGATGCGAAGGCCCGCGCCTCTCGAGGCCTGCTGCTGGTCGAGCGCGGCGCGGATGTTCGCCCCCAATACTCCCCACGGACGCACCGCGCCGTTGTAACTGATGGTCTGCGACCGATCCGGATCATAGAGGCCGAGCACCGCCGCTTGCGAGTGCGCATCTGCCGCGCCCAGGCTGGCCCCGTGCTGCGGATTGCCCTCGACCTTGATCGGCCGTCCTTCCACGCTCTTGACGATAATGGGTCGCGCAATGCCGCTGACCGGGAACGCAGTGGCAAAATATAGTGGCACCCCAAGCACAATGCGTTCCGGCTGGACCACGTAGGGCACTATCGGCTCGAGCGGCTGTTTGGTGCAGCCCACGAGTCCGGCCAGCGCCAACGACGCGCTCGCCAGCTTGAGGAAGTCGCGACGTGAACAGCCTTGTGTCCACTCCGATGCCAGCCGCGGGAACTCGCGGTGCATCATGTCTAAGAATCCCGGATCCTCGGCGATCTCCTCCAGACTGCGCCAGTAGGTTGGGCCGGCGGCCTTGGCCAGCTTCTCGCGAATTGCCGCAAGATCCAGGCGTACGGCGCTCTCGGCGATTCTCACCAGCTTCGCATCTTTACAGCTCGGCTTGGCACCTCCGCGTTCCATCATCGATGACAGGTGTTGCAACTGGTGATGTCCCCGGGACTGCGGATTCCATACGCCTTGATTAAGGCGCGTCCCATGGCCCGCTGATCTGTGTAACTGGCGCCGGCGAAGAGGGCCGGATGCTCGGCGCTGGGCCGCTGCCAGCGCATGTTGAACACCTGCTCCCTCGGCCGCAGGTACTTGTCTGGGGCACGATGGCAGTCCAGACACCACTCCATCTGCAGCGACTTGGCTTGGAACATGAGCGGCATGCGGTCCACCGGGCCATGGCACTCATCGCAGCCCACGCCTTTGGCGAGATGAATATCGTGACTGAAATAAACAAAATCAGGGAGATCGTTCACTCGTGTCCACGCCAGCGACTGGCCACTGCGGTAGCTCAGCCTCACCGGTTCCAGCATGGGGGTGTTCGTCCATATCTGGGAATGGCAGTTCATACAAGTCTTGGTGGGCGGAATGCCGGCAAAACTGGAATTCTCGACTGAGGTATGGCAGTAGCGGCAATCGATGCCAAGCCCGCCGACGTGGTGGGCGTGGCTGAAAGGCACAGGCTGGCTTTGCGCCTCACCCATGCGGTTGAACCATCCCGAGCGCTGCCAGGTGGCCAGCGCCCAGCCCAGCGCGATCAGCAGGAACACAAATCCGTAAATGGTGAAACGCGAGATTGTGTTCGTGCTGCGGTGGAAAATCTGCGCCATCTAGTCGGTTTCGAAAGCGGCGTCCCACCACGCCGCATGCGGCTAGTCTATGACAAGAGATCGGATGAGTGCTTTTATCGGCGCCCCAAATCAGCGCAGGTAACGAGGGCGGGATTATAAAGGCAGGATCTCTGGCTTCGCAAGCAACACCCGTCCGCATCGCAGCGACACAGAAAGAACGCCACAGGTTATCACGGACAAACAGGGAATATTTCTTTTTTGATCCGTGACTATCCGTGCGAATCCGTGGGCGCTTTTTTCAAACTCTGCGACTCTGTTGCAGAAATGATTCCAGGTAGCACCTGTGTCGATTTGTGCCGGCTTCGCATCCTAGTAGCTTGAGTGATTGGAAGGAGACTCCTCATGGCCAAGACTGCAGGAGACATTCTGGTCGAGTGTTTGATTGATTGGGGCGTAGAAGTGATTTTCGGCATGCCCGGTGACGGCATCAACGGCGTCTTCGAGGCACTGCGCACGCATCAAGACAAGATCCGCTTCATCCAGGTGCGTCACGAGGAGGCAGCCGCGTTCATGGCCTGCTCCTGGGCGAAGCACACGGGGAAACTGGGAGCCTGCGTCGCCACCTCCGGTCCGGGCGGCATTCATCTCCTGAACGGACTGTACGATGCCAAACTCGACAACCAGCCGGTAATCGCCATTACGGGACTGCAATATCACGACCTGATTGGGACCTTCACTCAGCAGGATGTCGAGCTTGACAAGCTCTTCATGGATGCCTGCGTGTACAACGAGCGCATTATGAGCGCCGCTCACGTGCAGAACGTAATGGACTTGGCGTGCCGAACCGCACTCGCGTATCGCGGCGTCGCCCACGTAACTGTCCCGGTTGACATCCAGGACCACACTGTCAAGGAGGAGAAACGTTCCAAGCGCAACCTGCCGCAGCACACCTCCGATGTTTGGGCGCAGAGCGCACGCCTGCCGCGACCGGAAGACCTGAAACGTGCGGCCGAAATCTTGAATTCCAGCAAGCGCGTCGCGATCCTTTGTGGCCGTGGCGCTATCCACGCCACCGACGAACTGGAGCAGGCCGCCGAACTGGTCGCCGGGCCCATCATCAAGGCCCTCCTGGGCAAAGCTGCCGTGCCCGATGACAGTCCCTACACCACGGGCAGCATCGGACTGCTCGGCACCAAGCCCTCGCAGGAAGCGATGGAGCAGTGCGACACCCTGCTGATGGTGGGCACATCCTTCCCCTACATCGAATTCCTGCCCAAGCCCGATCAGGCCCGGGCGGTGCAGATCGAACTCGATCCCAAGCGCATCGGATTGCGGTATCCGGTCGAGGTTGGGCTGGTCGGCGATAGCAAGCAAGCGCTCAAGGAGCTCGTCCCTCTGCTGAAGCGCCATGAAGACCGGAGTTTCTTGAAGAAAGCACAGAACGGCATGAAGGATTGGTGGGAAGCAATGGAGGCCATGGGCACGGCAAAGGACAAGCCCATGAAGCCGCAGGTGGTGGCGTGGGAACTCGGTAAACGGCTGCGCGATGATGCCATCGTTTGCTGCGATTCCGGCACCATTGCCACCTGGTGGGCGCGCCAGATCAAAGCACGTCGCGGACAGATGCACACGCTGTCGGGCACCCTGGCCACCATGGCGCCCGGCTTGCCCTACGCCAATGCCGCGCAGATCGCCTATCCCAACCGCCAGGTGGTGGCGTTCATCGGCGATGGCGGATTCTCTATGCTGATGGCGGAGTTCGCCACTGCGGTCAAGTACAAATTGCCCGTCAAGGTCTGCATCATCAAGAACAACACCCTGGGGCAGATCAAGTGGGAGCAGATGGTGTTTTTGGGCAATCCGGAGTACGGGGTGGAACTGCATCCTATCGACTTTGCTGAATTTGCGCACGCCTGCGGTGGCATCGGGTTCACGGTCGAAGATCCGGCCCAGTGCTGGGATGCGATGGAGCAGTTCCTCAACGCTCCCGGCCCGGCAGTACTTCAGGCGGTGGTCGATCCCTTCACCGCTCCCATGCCGCCGAAAGTCCGCATGGAGCAGGCGCTGAAGTTCGCTGAATCTTTGGCGCGCGGGGAGCCCAATCGCGGAAAAATCGCTCTGACCGCGGTGTCGGACAAGGTCCGCGAGATGGTGTAGAGGGCCTTCTGCGCTCTCTAGGGTGGGGGTGTAAACTGCCTTGGTGAGCCGCTGTGCTCGCATCGCAACTACCCCACCCGAGTAAAACCGGCTCGGGTGGGGCACGCGTCTTGGCAAAGAGTGTCAAAAATCAGGTTTGCTCTACCGCGCAGGTAACGAAAGTCCAATTACTCCTATAGCGGCGGAATTTTCATGTTAGTTTACGGCAGGCCACCGATCGCGTACGCAAGCTCTGCGTGTGTGCTCGTGTGACCACCCGCGCAGGGGCATCCCGCTTATGGCATTTGGATTCGGTTTCAACAAAGCGAAGGTCCTGGGCACAGCGGAGAAGTTCGTGCAGCAGGGAAAGCTGCAGAACGCCGTTGCGGAGTATCGAAAGGTCCTCAAGTCAGATCCCAAGGACCTGACCGTCATGAACACCATTGGGGACCTCTACGTCCGTTTAGGTCAGACGGCGGAAGCTATCCAGTGCTTCAAAACTGTTGGCCAGACTTACGCCGGCAATGGCTTCGTCGTAAAAGCCATCGCTATCTATAAGAAACTGATCAAGCTGAATCCTGCGGCTACAGACTGTGTTCTCAAGCTGGCGGAATTGTATTCACAGCAGGGACTCTACAACGATGCTCGCGCGCACTATCTGAGCATCGCCGATTCTTTGCTGCGCTCCGGCGATCACCAGCAGGTTTCACTCATCTTCCACAAGCTGCTGGAAATGGACCCTGACAACGCGGCCATGCAGAGCAAGCTGGCCGATTTCTACGTCAAGATGGGGGATCGAGATAAGGCGCGAAATCTGCTCTTTGCCGCTGCCGAGTCACTCTTTCGCCGGGGAGCAACCCAAGCTGCCGAGAAAGCAGTCGATCGCGTGCTCGCACTCAGTCCTGCTGACCCCCCCGCGGTGCTGCTGCGGGGCCAGATTGCCGCCGAAGCCGGCGATGCCGAAAAGGCGCTGCAGTTTCTGGAGAAAGTGCCTGACCTTGATTCACGACCGGAGGGCTTGCGGGCTGCACTGCGTGCACATCTGCAGATGGGCAACAGCTCTGAAGCGCTGCCCGTCGCGAGCAAGCTTCTGAAAGTTCACAATGATTTGTCGGGAATCATCGCTTGCGGCGACCACCTGATGGCCTCCGGCCAGCACGAAACGGCGTTGCGTCTGTACAATCAATATGCCGACCGCCTGTTGGCTGATGATCGCGAGGGCATGCTGGCCAAGGTGGCATCCGCGCCGGCGCATCTGAATGGCAATGCCGATGCGCTGGAGCTCGTGCTCAAGCTTTACCGCAAAGCCGGTGACACGACTCATCTCACCGAAGCCATGGAACTGCTGGCGCACGCGCTCGTGCAAGCGGGAGAACTGGTTCGCGCCCGCGAACTCTATGATCAACTGGCCGCCCTTGAGCCGGAGAATCCGGCGCACGCCCAAAGCTACAAACAGCTTTCTGCCAGGTTGGGCGACGACCCCGCCAGCCGCCCGCTCACCGCCCATGAAGGTGCGCAAGCACTGATGGTGGATGAGTTGGAAATCGATGCTCCTGCCGTTGCTCGGGAATATTCCGCTGAGGTAGCGCGCGCCGTCCGCACTGCCCTTACCGACTCAGAGTTGCTGGATTCCTACAATCTGCCTTCGAAAGCCATTGCACCGCTGGAAGCAGCATTGCCCGCCGCTCCCCAAGATGTTCTACTCAATCAGCGCCTGGCTTCACTGTACGTGCGGGCGGAGCGCTACAGTGACGCCGCGCGCTGCTGCCATGTTTTGTGCGCTGTCTATCGCAACGCCGGCCATCACCAACTCGCGGCTCAGTATGCCGAACTCTCCGCCAAATACCACGAGCGGGCTGGCGAACCGCTTCTCCCGTCAGATCACGTCGATTTTGCTCGCCCTGGCGTGCTAGAACAGGTCCTCGGCTCAGCCGAGCTTGGCGAATCTGATTCTGATCAAGTTGCGGCCGGCTCAGGTACTGAGCGCGATGCGCAGCCGGTCCACGCTACTACAGCCTATGCTCCTGTTCCGAAGGTGGACAGCGACATCAGTCAGTGGGAGGAGATGACCTCCGTCGAAGCGCCAGACAATTTCATCAGTGCGCATTTGTCAGAATCCCCACCTTTAGCAACACCGGCCAAGAGTGGGGTACCCTCTTGTCTGATCGAAGCAGCCAGTGCGGGTCGTGCAGGAGATGTAGTCGGCGAGCTGCTGGCGGAAATCCGATTCTATGTCTCACAGGGAATGCGGCAGGAAGCGGAGGCGGCCATTGAGCAATGCGCTGTTTTGGCACCCGGCATTCCTGAGCTGAGCGAACTTCGCGGGCTGTTCAACAGATCCACAAGCGCCCTCGCACCCGAAATGGAAGTTGTTGAAGGTGTGGCTACGCTCGAGCCCGCCGTGGCCCCGGTGGTCTTAGACCCGCAAACGCTGGAACTGGAAGAGGAGACATCCCGGGCCGACCTCCATCGGATGGCAGAATTGGCTGCCACTTCCGGTCCCGCAGATTCCCTGAAAGGCATGATTGTTGGCCTGGAAAAGGATTTGGCGGAAGAGCTTGCGTTTGCCGCTCCAGCATCCTTGCCATCTGCCGCAGCAACCGCAAGCGTTCACGCTTCGCCCGCTCTGGCGCCGGCCGATGTGCCGCGGGCGGTCGCCGCAACCACACCGCGATCCGTCCGCTCGACTCCGTCTATACCCGTCATACAGGCTGTTGCTGCCGCCGCGGATCCGCAGACCTCGCAGATTTCCCTGTCGCCCACAGAGCCGCGCTCGGGATTATCCGAGATCTTCGAGGAGTTCAAAGGAGAAATGGAAGCTGACGGCGGCACTGCGGCGGAGCAAGATCCCGAGACACATTACAACCTCGGAATCGCCTTCCAAGAGATGGGACTGCTGGAGGAAGCCATCGGCGAACTGCAAAAGGTCTGCCATGCCGTCGAGCATGGACAGCCGTTCGCGCACATTCTGCAGGTCTATACTTGGCTGGCACAGTGCCTGGTAAATAAGGGCGCGCCCCAAGCCGCTATCAAGTGGTATCAGCAAGCTTTGCAGTTACAGATGGATGAGGAAAACCGCGTGGCCGTGTACTACGAGATGGCTGCCGCCTATCAGGCGGCGGGTGATCGAAAGGCAGCACTCGAGAATTTCATGGAAGTCTATGCTAATAATATCGACTACCGTGATGTAGCCGAGCGCATCAAAACACTGAAAGCGTAGAATCCTCCTGAGATGGATTCCGCGCCGAAGCACACGAGCCAGGACCGCACGTTCTATACCGCCCCCTCGAACGGCTCGGATCCGATCAAGGCGGAAGAAAAGACCAACGGCCCGGAGCCAGTACACTTGTCGATCAGTGAACTCCCTGCAACTCGCCGCCCAGCTTTCGGCCCCCCACAGCCGCCGCTTGCCAATGCTCTCTGGCTGGCGCGCCTCTGGGTGGTCATCCGCGTGGCCTTCTTCATCGAACTGGGGATGGTGCTGGTCGTGCTCCCTTGGACTCGTGCGTGGACCGAGAACCATCTCCTGCTGGCGCAACCTGCTCTCCGGCATTTTTTGCACAACTATTTCGTGCGCGGCCTGGTCTCGGGCCTGGGTTTCATCGATATTGGCCTCGGCATCTGGGAAGCGGTGCGTTACAAGGAACTGCGCTGCAACCAGAGCCGTTCTGATCGACCATCATGAGCGAAGAGGTCATCAATTCTGAGCTGCCTGCCGCGCCGCTGGCGTACGAGAACCGGCCATTCCTCACCAGCCCGGACGGCCGTATCCTGCGCATCCTCTCTGAATATGCGGAGCCGCTCTCACGCTTCCGCCGGGAGAAAATACAGGACACGGTGGTATTTTTCGGATCGGCGCGCTTCCACAGCCGCTCGGAAGCGGAAAACGCGCTGGAGTTGCTGCAGAAACCCGGATCGCGTATTCCTGCGCCTCCCGAGGAACAGGAGCGCATCCGCAATGCTGAGATGGCCTTGCAGATGGCGCGCTATTACGAAGATGCCCGCCGGCTTGCCTACATGCTCACCAAGTGGGCGATCGAGATCCCCTCTAAACGGTACCGCTTTGTGGTCACCTCCGGCGGGGGGCCGGGGATCATGGAAGCCGCCAATCGCGGCGCCCGCGAAGCCGGCGGCAAGACCATCGGGTTGAACATCCGTCTTCCCTATGAGCAGATGCCCAATCCCTACGTCACTCCCTCGCTCAACTTCGAGTTCCATTATTTCTTCATGCGCAAGTACTGGTTCGCGTATTTGGCCAAGGCGCTGGTAATCTTTCCTGGCGGTTTCGGCACACTGGACGAACTGTTCGAGATTCTCACCCTTGCCCAGACCGAAAAGCTGGCCAAAAGGATCGTGGTGGTGATTTATGGCAGTGACTATTGGAGCCGCGTACTCAATTTCGATGCGCTGATTGAGGCGGGAACTGTGTCGCCTGCCGACAAGGACCTGTACCGCATGGCCGATACTCCAGAGGAAGCATTTGAGGTCCTGCGCCGCGGTCTCACCAAGTACCACCTGCAGGCGCCGCCTCCGCGCCGCGAGCACGCGCCAGAAATCGCGGAAACACGGGGTTGAAGGATTAAGTCATTGAATCATTAAGTCATTGAGCCATTGTTTTGGTGCATCGCTTTTCAGTGGATCAGTGGATCAGTGGATCAGTGGATCAGTGGATCAATGGCTCAATCTTCTTGCCGCTCTACTACATCACCGACCGAAGACAGTTTCCCGGGCCTGAGCTTCAGCGCCGCGAGCGGCTGCTGGCCAATATCGCACATGCCGTTCGCGCGGGAGTACATTACATCCAGCTTCGGGAAAAGGATCTGTCTGGCCGCGAACTCGAAGAGCTCGCCCGCGAAGCTGTTCGCATCGTTCGTGCAACGGGAAACCCGAAACCTAAGACCCGACTTCTCATCAATTCCCGATCTGACGTAGCCCTGGCCACAGGCGCCGACGGCGTCCACCTGCCGTCCGACGACATCCCAGCTTCTGACGCCCGCGCATTGTGCTCTTCCGTCTTTGCGCAAAGCGTGAAACGTGGAACGCGCAACGTGGTGGTTGCTGTTTCCTGCCACACCGCCGAAGAGGTCCGCCTGGCCGAAGCCCACGGCGCCGATTTTGCCGTTTTCGGGCCGGTCTTCGAGAAGGTCGGCACTGCGCAGAGGCTTGGTCTGGACGGCTTGCGATGCGCCTGTCACCGCTCCGGCAGTCGCAACACGGAATCGACTCCCTTGGGCCGGATGCCGGTGCTGGCCGTCGGCGGAATCACACTGGAAAACGCGCGTGCATGTTTGGACGCTGGTGCCGCCGGCATCGCCGCTATTCGCCTCTTCCAGGAAAACGACATCAGCGAAGTAGCAAAGCAATTGCGACAACTCTTTGCCAACTGTCATCCCTGATTTGACGAACCAATGACTCAACGGCTCAATGACTCAATGAATTCAGATCCCCTCCCGTTTCGGCAGCAGTGCCCGGAAGCCCATGTTGACCAGCGACAGAACAATCGCTCCCCAGAACGCAGGCCAGAATCCAGCCACAACAAAACCTGGCACAAACCACGATGCCACTATCAGCATCAGGGCGTTGATCACCCACCAGAATATGCCGAGCGTAAGAATGATGAGCGGGAAGGTAAGCAGTTTGAAGAAGAAGCCGAGCGTAGCATTGACCAATCCGATCACCAGCGCGGCGATGCACGCCGCCCAGAAGTTGCGGATGTAAAAGCCGCGGATCAGGTGAGCGACGATCAGCAGCGCCACCGCGCTCAGGATCCAGTGGAGAATCAGCCGCATACGCCGGGTATGGTACACCTTGGATTGCTTTTGCGCTTCAGGGCTAAAAGCCCGATTCATTTCCCGCGCAACACGGCACGGCTAAAAGTCCTTCGGCTTCGCCCACATGCTTGAGTCATTGTGTCATTGGGCCGTTGAAGAGCGGGAATCCTCGATGTGCGTTCTGATGACTCAATGGCCAGATGACTCAATTGTCTTCCGACTCACCACTCACGACTCCGTAGGCCTACGACTTCCGATTACCCGGCGGCCCGCTCCGCTCATCTAAACTAGAATCTTGCGCACAATTCTCACATTGCTATTGGCCGCGGTTGTGGCCGCGAGCGCCTGGCTGGCTTACGGGCTGCTGCTGCCCATCGGGCCGGAAGGGCAGGAGAAGTTCGTCTTGCTGCGTTCCGGTTCCTCGGCCCGACACATCGCCCGTGACCTCAAGAATGCCGGGGTGATCCGCAGCGCGCCCGCCTTCCTGCTGTGGCACTATTGGCGCGGCGTGCCGAGGCTCAAGGCCGGGGAATACAAATTCGACCACCCGGCCAACATGCGCGCGGTCTACGAGCGTATTGTGGCCGGGGACATTTACGTACACACGGTCGTGATTCCCGAGGGCTATAACATTTTCGATATTGCGAACGCCATACAGGCCGCCGGGCTGGGCTCGCGTGACGAGTTCCTCGGTATCGCTCGCTCAGACGTGTCGCTGATCTCCGACCTGGATCCGCAGGCGCCGTCGCTTGAAGGCTACCTGTTCCCGGACACGTACGAGTTCACCCGCACCCAGAGCCTGCACGACATGGTGGGCGCCATGGTCAAGCGCTTTCGCCAGGAAAGCCGCCAGCTTGGGCTGATCAGTGATTTCCATCGCGTCGTGACAATGGCATCGGTCGTCGAAAAAGAGACGGCTGTAGCTGCGGAGCGTCCGCTGGTGGCCAGCGTGTTCTACAACCGGCTGCGCCGCGACATCGTTCTGGCGACCGATCCCAGCGTCATCTACGCCGCGCTCCTGGCCGGACGCTATGACGGTGTGATCCATCAGTCCGACCTGCACTTCGATTCGGCTTACAACACCTATCGTCATTTGGGCTTGCCGCCCGGCCCGATCTGCAATCCCGGACGCGAGTCGCTGCGGGCAGCGATGCAGCCGGCGAATTCGGACCTCCTGTTCTTTGTCAGCGACAACAACGGGCATCACCGCTTCGCCCGCACCATGGAAGAGCACTCGCGCAATGTCGCCGCCTACCGGCATGCGGTAGCTGCAGCGCGCTAGCTGCTCGGCCGGGGACCCGTGCGCACGCAAACCATCGCCGAGAAACTGTTGTACTATCGCCCCGTGGCCCTGGTCGAAGTTCGCGACTTGGTGAAGGTCTTCCCGTTGGGTGAGTCCGTCTTCGGTGGAAGAGCCCACGGGGAAGTGCGCGCCGTGAATGGCGTGTCGCTGGACATCGTCGCCGGCGAGACCCTCGGCCTAGTAGGCGAGTCGGGCAGCGGCAAGAGTACACTGGGAAGGTTGATGCTGCGGCTGATCCAGCCCACTTCGGGCAGCGTCCGTTTCGACGGACAGGACGTGCTCGCGGCCGATCGCGCCCAGATGCGCCGCCTGCGCCGCGACATGCAAATCGTCTTCCAGGATCCCTTCGGCTCACTGGACCCGCGCATGACCGTGGCCGATATTGTCACCGAGCCGCTGGTCATCCACAACGGCCTCGGCCGCAGCTCGCGGATGCAAATCGCCGCCGAACTGATGCGTGCCGTAGGGCTAGACCAATCGGCGCCCGGCCGGTACGCGCACGAGTTTTCCGGAGGCCAGCGGCAGAGGATCGGGATCGCTCGCGCCCTGGCGCTCAAGCCCAGGTTCATCGTTGCCGACGAGCCGGTCTCGGCGCTGGACGTCAGCGTGGGCGCGCAGATTGTCAACCTGCTGGCCGAGCTGCAACGCCAATTCCGGCTGACTTATCTGTTCATTTCCCATTCCATGCCGGTAGTGCGCTACTTGGCCTCGCGCATCGCCGTAATGCAGCGCGGGAAAATCGTGGAGGTTGGAACGACTGAGCAGGTGACCACGCGTCCGCAACATCCCTACACGCGCAGTCTGTTGCAGGCCACGCCCGAGTTGAGAATATGAGTCCTCTCCCTGTCCGTGCCTTCCGCAGTTGCGGTAGCGGAGCAGCAGGGAAGCAGTGATGCGGCTAAGGGACTGTGATGAGCTTTGATCTCGTTCAAATTCGCAAGCTGGCAGAGGCAAAAGAAGATCAAAACTGGAAATTTCGCCAGTTTCTAAAGACTCGGCGCGATTTGGAGCCGGATTGGCTTGCAAAGCAGCGAGGCGCCCGCAGGTGTCTGGGCGATGCAAAGTCTTTGGCCGGCCCACACGCCAATGCTTTAATGAATTGTCATCCCGAGCAGCGCGAGGGATCTGCAGTTTCGGCGGAACCGGCACAACTGCAGATCCCTCGTCGCGCTCACCTCGCAAGCTCGGGATGACAATTTGGGAGAGGAGCTTGCCGAGTACCCCGCCGGGTCGCCAGCAAATCTGTTTTTGGCTTGCTGGGGTGGTGGACCGGTTTTGTTCGCGTGGGGGTGTTCGGAACTACCTCGCCCTAGCGAAGGCCCGCTAGGGCGGGGTACCGTCAGGTGTGTGGAGGGTACAAAGTCTTAGGCAGGGCCACCCGCCGTGTTTCCCCGAGTCGATCTGCAGCAATTGGGGTTGAATATTACACTCCCATAGCATGATGGCATGATGTCAAGATTTTGAGATTTTGGAGGAGTAAAAAGGAAAAGGCCAGGAAGCTTGCGCTCACTGGCCTTTATTTATGCCGGCAACGACCTACTCTCCCATGCAGTTTCCCGCACAGTACAATCGGCCCTGCGGGGCTTAACTTCCGTGTTCGGGATGGGAACGGGTGTGTCCCCCGCGGTAAGATCACCGACAAATCGATCGCGCGCTATCGCGCGCGAAAGAATTTAGCAATTGGCACTTGGCAATTAGCTAACTGCCAATTGCTAATTGCCAACTGCTTTTCAAAGATCCTGAGGACTAACGCCTCACAACTGAATAGACGTGCGCTCTACTTGCGCTCGGTAAATTTTATGGTCAAGCCGAACGGGCGATTAGTACTGGTAAGCTACACGCATTGCTGCGCTTCCACCTCCAGCCTATCAACCAGGTAGTCTACCTGGGCCCTTCATATCCCTTACGGGTTGGGAGATCTCATCTTGGGGAGTGCTTCACGCTTATATGCCTTCAGCGTTTATCACAACCGGACTTCGCTACCCAGCCATGCCGCGGACACGACAGCTGGAACACCAGCGGTCCGTCCATCCCGGTCCTCTCGTACTAAGGACAGACCCCCGCAAATCTCCTGCGCCCACATCAGATAGGGACCGAACTGTCTCGCGACGTTCTGAACCCAGCTCACGTACCGCTTTAATAGGCGAACAGCCTAACCCTTGGAACCTTCTACAGCTCCAGGATGCGATGAGCCGACATCGAGGTGCCAAACCGGAGCGTCGAT
>DASQXC010000145.1:0-2498 GCA_035639935.1 Terriglobales bacterium | reverse complement strand
GATTTCTTCCTCGCCGAGCTGAAGCACGTTGGGATCGTGCGATCCGCCGAGAAACACACGCAGCAGCAGGCGGTTTTCAGGTGCGCGGTGCGGGAACTTGTTGTGGACGAAAGTGCAGGCGAGCAGGCGCTTGCCTTCACTGCGCGGAACGAGGAAGCCAAAACCCTCCTCACGCTTGCTACCACGGCCGTCAAACCCGGCGGTGGCATAACCCAGAGCCACAGTTACAGACGAAGTATATGCAATCTCTCCCAGCACGCTGGCCAGATGCGGCTCGATGCTCCTCAGTAGTCCGCCGGCGATGTAGGCTGGCGTGGCCAAGATAACCCGGTCGAATCTCTCGGCTGTCGAGTCCTGACGTAAAGCAAGCCAGTAGCTGCCCTCGCGGCCAAGCGCGTTGATACGCGTGCCCATGCGAATCGCACTGGGGTCGAGCTGGGCCGCGATTGCATCTACCAGTTGCTGCATCCCGTCTTTCATGGAGGTGAAGACTGGGCGCGCACCGTCCACAGGACGCTTCTTCCCTGCCGCTAGCATGGCGCGGCTCAGGCTGCCGTAATTGGCTTCCATTTCGACGAAGCGCGGCAGCACGGCGCGAACGCTCAGCCGTTCGGCAGAGCCTCCGTAAACGCCCGCCAGCAGCGGATCGGCGAGACGCTCCACCACCTCCGGCCCGAAATGCCGCCCGACAAAAGCGGCTGCAGACTCGTCTCCGTTCAATTTGTGCGGCTTGGAAAAAAACTCGCGCATTATCCGCAGCTTGGTTCCCCAGGAAAGGAGCGGGGTTGCGATGGTCGGCAGCAGCTTGGTCGGAACCATGAACTGCAGTCCGTCGGGCATCTCGACCAGCCGGCCTTTCACCAGGACGAAGGTTTTGCGATAAGCATCGTGGGAGCCGATAAGCTGGTCCTCAATGCCGAGTTCACGGCACAACTCGCGGGCCGGCTGCTTTTCGGAAAGGAAGGAATCCGGGCCAGCCTCGATCAGGCACCCGTCTACGCGCTCAGTGCGCATCACCCCGCCGAGGCGGTTGCTGGATTCGAACAAGGTGTAGCCAAGGTCGGCGCCCTCGCGGCGCGCACGCTCCAGCCGCAACGCGGCGCTCAGCCCGCTGATGCCTCCGCCGATGATGGCGATTCTCATCAAGTGAAAAGTGGAAAGTAGAAAGTGGAAAGTAAAAAGCAAAAGAAAGGGACCGTCACTTGCTTCTACTTTCTACTTCTTACTTTCTACTTTTCACTTTCCGCTGATTTGCACGACCCGCTGCCCCGGCTCACCCGCCCGCTGCAGCCGTGACCGCGCCACATCCGCCAGCGCCGCAATCAGCATGGGCGAGTCGTTCAGGGACTCCGCACGCCACAGCCGCATCGCTTCCTTCTCCGCGAATTGCCGGAAGGCGATGTCGATATCGTAGAGCACTTCGACGTGATCGCACAGGAACCCGATGGGCTGCAGGAACACAGCACGATGGCCTTTCGCCTTCAGCGACAGGATGCCTTCTTCGACAGTCGGGCCCAACCATGCGCCGCCGGACATGCCCTGACTCTGGAAAGCGAACGTCCAATCGTCCATGCTCAGCGCCGGCACCTGCATGGCAACCAGTGAAGCTGTCTCCTTACACTGCGCTTCGTACGGATCGCCTTCGCGGATGGTGTGCTGCGGCACGCTGTGCGCCGTGAAGATGATGGGCACACGCGTTGCAGCCTCCTTACAGGCCTGCCTCCATCCCAGCTCGAGCTTTTCGGCGAAAGCCTTAATCAACAGCGGATGGTCATGCCAGTTGTCGATGAAGTCCACTTCGAACGGCGTCGTGCCCGCGTCTCCGAGCAGCGCACTGCGGTAGAGTCCGACACTGGTGCACGAATTCTGCGGCGCGAGGCAAATCACCACTGCGCGCGTGATGCCGTCGCGCTGCATCTGTCCGACCACGTCACGGATGAAGGGATACCAGTTGCGCATACCGGCGTATACTGGCAGCTTCAGTTCGCGCGCCAGCAGTTCGCCTTGCCTGAGCGTGATCCGCGACAGCGGGGAAGTGCCGATTATGCCATAACGATGCTGGACTTCCTGCACCACCGCTTTAGACAGTGTGCGCCCGCCAGTCACGTAGCGCAGAAATTCGGGGATGTCTTCCACTCGGCAGGGGCTGCCATGTGCTAGCAGCAAGACGGCGGATTTTCCTTGTGGACTCATTGGTTCGTTAAGGGAAAATCCCCACCCTTGGCAAAAGCAGCCAAGGGCGGGGCACCCCGGTACTCTTTGACGAAGTCCACGAGGGCGAGCACGTTCTCGACCGGCGTGCCAGGCAGAATGCCGTGCCCGAGATTGAAAATGTGACCAGGGCGTCCGCCGGCGCGATTCAGCACGTCGTACGCGCGCTCCCGCAGTAACTTCCGGTCAGCAAAAAGCAGCGCCGGATCCAGATTGCCCTGCACTGCACCCAAATACCCGAGGCTCTTCCACGCTTCATCGAGTGGAACACGCCAATCGAGGCCAAT
>DASQXC010000144.1:0-2178 GCA_035639935.1 Terriglobales bacterium | reverse complement strand
GTTGACGACCTTGCCGCTGGAATCGGCGAAGAGGGCGCGGTCGGCGTCGCCGTCGAGGGTGATACCGAGATCCGCCTTGCGCTCGACGACCGCCCGCGCCACGGTTTCGGGAAAGAGGGCTCCGCAGTGATCGTTGATGTTCTGACCGTTGGGATCACAATGGATGAACTCGACGATCAGTTCCTTACCCCAACGTGCGAACACCTCGGGCGCGACCGTGCTGGCGGCTCCGTTGGCACAGTCCACCACGAGCTTGAGAGTAATCCGGACCGGATCGACTTTCGCGATCAGGTGTTCGACATAATCGCGCTGCAGTTCGGGATCCCCCGGCAAAGTGGAAACCGCGGTGGCTATTCGCCGTCCAGCACCCCCAGAAGCCTTCTCAACGCCAGCGAAAATCTCATGCTCTATTTCCAGCTCTATCTCATCGGGAAGTTTGTAGCCGTCCGGCCCGAAGACCTTAATACCATTATCCGTCCACGGATTGTGCGACGCCGATACCACGACCCCGGCGTCGAATTTGCGACAGCACGACAGATGCGCGATACCAGGAGTGGTAATCACTCCGGCACTCACGACCGCCACGCCTTCGGCGGCCAGACCTGCCCCAACCGAATCAGCTATGGACCGGCTGGATTGGCGTGTATCCTGGCCGATCAGCACCCGAGGGCGGCTTACGGCGCGGGCCAGATGTCGCGCCAGCGCCCGTCCGATGGCGAACGTGGTGTCAGGGTCAAGGGGAAACGCACCGGCCACGCCGCGAATTCCGTCGGTGCCAAACAGCTTTCTTTCCGTGTTCATGAAATTAACAACGCAGAGGTCGCAAAGGGGCAGAGGCAATAGAGACCCTCAGCGTACTCTAGGTTCTTCATTTAGCCGCCGGAAGCGGCCCGGTTTCCACGGTCACGTGTACCTGCTCCGGCTTGAGCTCTCGCACCAGCGCGTCGGGGACATAGGCATTGGCGGTGAAAGTTGCAGAACCGCGGACGCCAGTGACGTCAATCGGGTCAGTAATAGCCGTGTTGGCGGCCAGCACGCGCTCTTGCGGGCCCACAACTGTAATCCTCAGCGGGTCGGAGGTCGCTCGCAGCACACCGAATCCCGGCTCAAAGCGCCCATTGATCCGAGGATGCACCACGATCTGACGCACCAGGGTGCGATCGAAGCCAATGCGGATCTGCGACGGGGTTACTTGCACCACCTCGATGTTGTAGGGCACGCGGACCTGCGAAGCGGTCATGTCATAGGTGTGCTCACCCGTGCTCGCGCCGGCAAGATTGATTATGGGGTGCACGTCGGCGGCCGTGAGCTGGCGAATGCGGCGTTCCGGCCCGCGCAGTCGCACTTGGGCCAGTGGTATGCCCGAGGTCGTGATCTCCAACTGCGGAGGCACTTGCTGGAACTCGATGGGCACGCTGTAGGCGGTCTCAACTACCGGCTCCCGCGAGACCGCGGACCACAGCAGCACAGAGACAAGCAGCGCGAAAAGCTTCAGCGCGAGATTGTGCAGCACGTACCGCTCAAAGAAGTCTCTCATGGCCGGCGCTCCCGGGCGGCGTCCATGTCCTGCCGCTCGAAGTCGCTGCCGGTGCCGTTCTCGACCGGCTCCTCGATGGGCGTGGGCAGTGCTGCCGGCGGCAGATAGCGATGCAGCAGGTCGCTCAGGCGCTCGCGCAACTGGTCTGCCGTCAGGTCGCGCTCGATCTGCCCGGCTATCGCGAGGCTGATGGCGCCCGTTTCTTCCGAAACGATCACCGCGACGGCGTCGGTCTCCTCGGTGATGCCGATTCCGGCGCGGTGCCGCGTGCCGAGCTGAGTGGACAGCACGGGATTCATCGAGAGGGGCAGGAAACAAGCAGCGGCGGCCACCCGGTCCTTCTGCACGATGGCGGCGCCGTCATGCAGCGGTGCGCTTGGCCGGAAGATCGTGGCCAGCAAATGATAGGAAAGCCTCGCGTCCAGCGGGACCCCGCTTTCGATGTAGGTGCGCAGTCCGATCTCCCGCTCGATCACGATCAGTGCCCCGGTCTGCTCCTGCGAGAACAGGTTCGCTGCCAGTACAATGTCGTCATACGAGGATTCCCGTGCCTGGGAGGCGCCCGCAAACGTGACTTTGCGTCCAACTTTAGCCAACGCCTGCCGGATCTCGGCCGCGAATACCACGATGAGGGCGAAGAC
>DASQXC010000143.1:0-4368 GCA_035639935.1 Terriglobales bacterium | reverse complement strand
CCCGCCAGCATCGAGCACAAGACCCAGGCCGAAGAGCTGCAACGGTTGACGTGCCCACTTAATCTGTTAGGGCATGAAAACCCGAGTGGAGCGACGAACCGTGGATCTTTCCCAGTACCCAGACCTCGTCGTCATTTATCTGGGAATGCGGGTGAATCGTATTACAGGAATCAAGACCCTTCTGGGTTTTGGTCCGAAGATTTCGTCTTCTGTATCAGCGCAGCCTGATGGACTCTTGCGGCACGAGACTGTGGTGTATTCATTGGTTCCGATGCACGTTGGCATGCGCCAATACTGGCGTGATGTTGATTGCTTGCTCAAGTGGACGCGCTCAGACCCGCATCGGCAATGGTGGCAAGCCTTCCTCAAGGATTCGGGTGGAACCGGGTTTTGGCACGAAGCTTATTTCCGGCGCGGAGACATGGAGGCCATCTATGACGATGTGCCGGAGCCAATCGGGTTCATGGCATTCGCTCCGATCGTACCAGCTCGTGGCCCGCTGTTCGGTGCCGCGGCCAGAGGTGGCAAGGTGTTTGCGGGGCAGCCCGTGCTGTCCGAGGTGGATCTCTATGGCGATGAGGCCGAGTCGTAAACCCCGCTCGAGTCAGTATGCAAGTGTGCAGCGGCAAATGCGCGGGACATAGTAAAGACGCGGCGAGTTGACGTGTAAAGACGCGGCGAGTTGACGTCCAACCTATTTTCTGCGTATAAACAGCCGTGTTCCCCGAGGAAAGGGCGGCGGCTGGAGGATTTCCACAGGACAGTCAAGGCTGGAGAACCCCGTCGTCCCCGTGAGCCCACAGCCTGATGAAGAAGAAAAGTGCAGGTAAAGTTAAGCGTTCTTCCGCTAACGGTAAGCAAATGAAGACCGTTAGCGAATCACGAGGCCGCATCCTTGAGATGGTGCCACGGCCGGCGCAGCAGCGTCGCCTGAAAGACGATCCACGTTTTGCACAAGCTGTGGAAAACTATGAGGCCGCACTGAAAGCCATTCAGGAGCGCAAGTTCGAGCGCGCCAAGGGACTCCTGCAAAAGGTGGTTGAAGGCCCCTCAGTGGAATTGGCCGACCGGGCCGCGGTCCACCTGAAGCTCTGCAATCAGCAACTGGCGCCCACTGGTACAGCCTTTAAAACCCCGGAGGAGCATTACGATTTCGCGGTCTCGCTGATGAATCAGGGCAAGTACGACGACGCCCGCGGCCACTTGGAGAAGATCCTGAAGCAAAATCCCAAGGCCGATTACGCCCTATACGGGCTGGCGGTGCTGGACTGCCTTACCAGCAAAGTCGAAGACTCGCTGCGTCACCTTGATGAAGCCATTCGCCTCAACCCGAAACTCCGCTTCCAAGCCCGCAACGACTCCGATTTTCACAACCTGGCCGACGACCCTCGCTTCACAGAGCTTCTCTATCCTGAACCCGGGGCGGAGGTTCCGCCGCCGCGATAGCTCTGGTGCGGATTCTCTCCTCTACGCGATAATACAGAAAGCACCATGGTCAAGCAGAATAACGATTGTGAGCAGGCGGCGCGCCCTTTGCGAGTTGTGGCCATGGGGGGCGGCACCGGGCTCGCGACCCTGCTCAAAGGGCTGAAGCGTTACGTAAAGTCCCCCGGCGAAACTGCGCCGGCTGCCGGGGACCGCATCGTTGCGGAATTGAGCGCTGTGGTCACGGTGACCGACGATGGCGGCTCCAGCGGGCGGCTACGGCGCGAATTCAACATCTTGCCCCCGGGCGACATCCGCAACTGCATCGTAGCGCTGTCGGAAGACGAGGCGCTGCTATCGCGCCTGTTCCAGTATCGGTTCGCCTCCGGTCAGGGTCTGGAGGGGCACAATTTCGGCAACCTGTTTGTGGCGGCATTGACGGAGCTGACCGGTGATTTCGCGGAAGCGGTGAAGCTTTCCTCGGAAGTGCTGGCCACGCGCGGCCATATCTATCCGGCGACGACCGCCAACGTGGCCCTGGAAGCGCTCATGGCCGACGGTTCGCGGGTGCAGGGTGAGACCCGCATCACTGCCAGCACGGAACGCATCGTGGACTTGCACATAGTGCCCCCCGATCCTCAGCCGCTTCCGCAGGCCATTGATGCCATCGCCCATGCCGACCTCATTACCATCGGACCAGGGTCGCTGTTCACCAGCCTCATTCCCAACCTGCTGGTACACGGCGTGGCACAGGCCATCGCCCTCTCGCGAGCGGTGAAGGTGTTCGTCTGTAACCTGATGACGCAGGCCAACGAAAGCCTGGGGCTCAGCGCGGCAGACCACATCAAGGCCATCTACAAGCACACGCACGGGCACAGGATCTTTGATTTTGCGCTGCTGAATGGCATGCCTGTGTCGCATGCCCTCAAAGCCAAGTACGCGCTGGAAGGAGCGGCGCAGATCGTCAACGATGTCGATGAGATCGAGCGGCTCGGAGTACGCGCCATCGAAGGCGATTATCTCGACGAAACTGCCGAAGTCGCGCGCCATGCCACCGACCGCGTCGCCCGCGACCTGCTGGCGCTGGCTGCAGGCCGCATCCCGTCAGAAGTCACCCGAAAGCCCGTGAGCACGTTAACGTAGCGCATCGATGCCGAACTTGCGAAAGGCTCCCAAGCAAGCCACGAAGTTGAAGGGTGCCCCACCCTTGGCCGATTTGGCCAAGGGTGGGGATTTTCGCAAGCACAGAATTGCCATCGCCATCATGGCTGCTGGCAAGGGCACGCGCCTCAAATCGCGGCATCCCAAGGTGCTGCACCAGGTCGCGGGTAAGCCCATGCTGGCGTACGTGGTGGCCGCGGCCCTGCGCGTGGTGCCGCCGGGCGACGTTTACGCCATTATTGGCCATGAAGCCGAGCGCGTGCGCGACGCCGTCAGCAGCATGGGCCTCAACTTCATCGTGCAGGAGCCGCAGCGCGGCACCGGCCATGCGTTGATGGTGGCCGGAGATGCGCTTGCCGATTACGACCATGTCATCGTGCTCTCCGGGGATGTGCCGCTGATCTGGTGGCAGACCATCGAGAAACTGCGCGATTTCCACCTGACGCAGAAGGCGGCCATGACCATCCTGACCGCAGAGGTCCCCGACCCGCTGGGATACGGCCGCATTGTGCGGCGGCGCGCCGGCAGTCCCGAGGTGCGCGCGATTGTCGAGGAAAAGAAGCTCACGGCGGCCGAGCGCGAGTTGCGAGAGATCAATTCCGGAATCTATGCTTTCGCGGTCAAGCCGCTCTCTCGCTACATCGACCGTCTCACCACCGACAATCCCCACAAGGAGTTTTACCTCACCGACATGGCGGCGCTGCTGGTGAAGGCCGGCGAACGCGTGGTGGCGACGTCAGCCGCAGATCCGCACGAGGTGCTGGGCAGCAACACTCGGGCCGACCTGGCGGCGCTGGACGCGCGCCTGCGCGCCTGGAAATGCGCCGATCTGATGCGGCAGGGCGTCACCATCTATTATCCCCACACCTGCGTCATCGATATGGAGGTCGAGATCGGGGCAGACACCATCATCGAGCCCTACGCACAACTGCTAGGCCGCACCCGCGTGGGCACCGATTGTCGCGTGCAGTCGTACTCCGTGATCCGCGATTGCGAGCTGGGCGACGGCGTGTGGATCAAGCCGGGTTGCGTGCTCGAAGGCTCGCGCATCCGCTCGCGCGCGCAACTCGGTCCCTACACCCACCTCCGGCCGGGATGCGAAATCGCGGAAGAAGTCCACCTGGGCAACTTCGTCGAGGCCAAGAAGGCCAGGCTCGGCCGCGGCTCCAAAGCCAACCACCTCACGTATCTAGGCGACGCGATCGTCGGCGAAAACGTGAACGTAGGCGCGGGCACTATCACCTGCAATTACGATGGCCGGCACAAGCACCAGACTATTATTGAAGATGGCGCCTTCATCGGCAGCGACGCCACGCTAGTGGCGCCAGTGCGCATCGGGAAAGGCGCCTACGTTGCCGCCGGATCGTCGATCACAGAAGACGTCCCGGACGAGGCGCTCGCCATCGCCCGCGGGCGACAGTCCAACAAGGGAGGCTGGGTGCGCCAGCGCGCCGGAGCAGCAAGAGAGAAGGCCTAAGCCTGCTGTCATTTAGAGCGCCACAGCCGCGAGGAGCACAATCTAGACGCGGACGACGCCGGCCGCAATCGCATTCTCGACGCGATTCATCGGCGTTCAGCGGCCTAGCCTGGATTTCTCACCAACCGCCCTTTTTCTGGCATCAACTCCGCTTCAACACCGCAGTTATGCCTGAGAAGAACGGCCGTTTTCTACTGTTCATTACTCCTCGCTGTTTACTTCTGGTGAGAAATCCGGGCTAAGCCGCACCCCATAACAAAGGCGTGACACAGTCGTGCCGCTCCCGATGGACAGGGGTACAGGGG
>DASQXC010000142.1:0-3270 GCA_035639935.1 Terriglobales bacterium | reverse complement strand
GAGCCAAACCCTGTTCACCGAAATTGATCTTCAATCTGGAGGATAGGTTGATGCAAACCATCCAGCACCACCCCGATCTACAGGGCCTCCGCCGATGGATGCTGTACACGCATGATCAGCGCATCTACGCCAAAGTGGGGTTCCGCGCACTCGCGGATCCCGAGACGTACATGGAGATTTTCGACCCGTGTATGTAGAAGCGCGAACATGACTGACGAAGTCCTATTTCACCATGGAAACACCACGGTGCGCCGTCTGCGCCTTGCGCCCGGCGAGGCGATGCCCTGGCATAGCGGCGCTCCGGCCTCAGCAGATCCGCCATCGCTCGTCGCCTCCACATTGGGCGTCCCTCGGTGCGGCGTATTCTGAAAGAAAGGATTCGCTCATGAGCCATTCGTCGACAGAGTTCCACAAGATCTGGATCGAACAGTGCGCCACCACCGAAGACATTCGCGAGCAGAGTGGTGTGGATCGAGGGGCTACCGCGATTTCGCCGCTCTCGATGCCAGCCCCTATTTCTCGTCGCTGCGCTCGGACCCGCGCTTCCAAAAGCTCATTCAACACTACCGCAGGTAATGCTCTGGGGGAGACAGCGCCAAGCCTCGCGCCGTCTGTAGCTGGAGTTTCTCAATCTGTGAAATGCCGATCCCGACATCCCCATCCTGCAGCAGGCCAAGGCGGAGTACGCGAAGTTGCAGTCACCGCTCGGTTAGCCTTATTACAGCTACGCCTTCCTCCGATGTTGAGGCGCAGCGCGCGCCGGAGCGGAGCCCTGCGCAGCGAAGCGAAGGTGGAGCGCGCGTCTCATCCGCCTGAAACTCGGAGGTTGTCAGATCAAGTGTGAGCTAGAACACCTTAGCCAGCGCGATTCCGATTTGTTTGCCGCTGGTTTCTAAGCGACCTTCTTGTGCACCTGCTGCTGCGCCCTGGCTTTGGCCCAACGAGCACGCTGTGCCGCCGCGATCTTTCGCCGCGCAGCTTGACTCATCCTGCGTACTGGCTTCGACGCTTCGGCCCGCTTTGTCTTCGCCCCCGGCTTCATCTTCCGCTGCGCCCAGTGCTGCTTCAGAAGTCGCGACAGTTTCCTCCGCGCAGCGGCGCTCAGGCGGCTGCGCCTGCCGCGCGTAGCTGTCCTTGGCGTGCGCTTCGTCCTCATATGTCCTGTCGAATCCAAGCCTGCGATTGCCGCGATTGCACGCTTGATGCGGTCGCGCTGCGCACGAAGTTCTCCAAGAATGCTATTGATGTCCATGATTGCTCTCCGGACGAGTATCCTAGCAGCGCATTTATGAGACTGCCAAAGGGTTTTATACAGTTCTGGACCACTCTGGCCTTCAAGATACGTCTCCTTATGAGGAGAGTTCAGTCTGTTGTAGGCTTTGCTGAGTGGGGTAGAACCTGCATGCTGCGCACACAAAGAAAACACAGCTTCACGCGACGCCACGGGCTCTCTCTGGTGGCGGGCAGTATCCTGCTGCTATGGGTGCTGCTCTATAGCCACAGCTCCGAAAAGACACATGTAGGGTCATTCTTCGGCAATGCCATTGCTGATTGGAGCGGGGTCGTGGTGATGGTGCTCGCGACCAAGCACCTCTACGAACGAGGCTCCAAAGAGAGCAAGACACCTACCCACCCGCTCGCCAATCAAGCGCTGGAGCTGGTCCGCGAGCACTCTTTAACAATCTTCCTTCTAATTACCGGCGTCGGTTGGGTGCTGCTGTTTGCACGGCTGAACAGCGACTCAAAATGGGGGCAGGTGGTCGGCAACATCGTCTCCGAGTGGACACAGATCCTCGGTATGGTGCTGCTTACCAAGAAGCTGATCGAGACCGGGTCAAAAGAAACCGGGCGGAACAGTTGAACAAGAAGGCTCCGCCTGTCACGCGAATCTGCTACCCCATAACCAAGTACTCGCCGTAGTTTTGGTGCTCAGCCGCCCCGGCACGTGGGGACTGCGCCGCGTCGCCTCGAGCAGGTCAGCGGGACCTCTGTAATGCAGATTCTCGAGATTGTGCTCGTAAGGAATCGCGCCCTCATAAATCAGCTTGTTGATGTAAAGCCCCAGCTTGCGGCAGGTCCTAGCCATCTGGTGCTGGGGATGGTTTGCAATGCCAATACCGAGCGGGCTCCGATCACAATCGGATCCACGGTGTCCTGCGGCTGCGCTCTATGCCCGCCGCGGCCGTAAATGGTGATGTCCACGGAATCTGACGATGCCATGGTGTACCCGGCGTGAAGCCGACCTGGCCGGCTGGAAGGGCAGGTTCATCATGAATCGCCAGCGCGAAATCGGGTTTTGGAAAGCGCGTGTCTCAGCGTGCTTCGTAGGAGAAATAGCTAATAACGCGAGCCGAGCTTGAGGGCCACTGGCGCCGACTACCAGCTCGGTGCCCTTAGCCACGGTGTGGGCGTGGCAGGCCCAAATGCGCGGGATGAATATCAGCTTCTCAGTAGCTCTGCCTCCCAGGCCCCGTGTTAGCTGTGGCCGATGAAGCATCGACCGACGTTCCAAACCAGGTGTTTCCCGAACATGTTTATGTATCGGAGGCGACCATGCAGCATCAATGACTTGCAGCGGCCGCTGAGTAGGGGTTTCTGGAACATGACCACTTCGACCCATCTGAATCCGCGAGGAAGCAGTTTGAACCAAGCCGCTATGGGCGGCCGTTTTCCCTACCGAACAGATCCTCGCAGTTCTTGCCGACTGCCACTCCGACCTTGGATGCGCGGCGGGCCATTTCTCGCGCCATAACAACTGCTTAGCCAGCCGCTTCAGCTACTGTATCCGCTGGCCCTGCCCGTGTTGCGCGAGCGGCGCGAGGCCAGGCCACTGAGGCTCATCTTGCGTTTGCTTTCTTCCTGTGTAGAATTCTGGCCTTGTGTGGTTGTCCAGCTTTCGAACGGTCTGCCTCCTTCGCCTCCGCTTGCTGGTAGCTTTGCTTTTCTCCTGTATAACCTTTTGCTTTTCTCCATTTATCAACGCTCAATCAGAATCCGGATCCGGTGGACGGGTGCAGAAACTGTATGTTGAAGCAAAAGCCGCTGAAGCCCGCGGCGACCTGACTGCTGCCGCCGCGGATTATGAGTCTCTGTTGCAAATCGCCCCACGGCTGGCTCCGGCTTACAACAACCTCGGCTCGCTTTACCTTCGGCAGCGCGAGTTTAAGAAGGCCGCCATCGTCCTTGAAAGAGGACTGAAAATCGATCCGAAGATGTCCTCCGCCTCAGCGCTGCTGGGCGTTGCGCTTTACGAAATGCGTGACTACGCGG
>DASQXC010000141.1:0-5083 GCA_035639935.1 Terriglobales bacterium | reverse complement strand
CTTCGGCAGCGAGGAGCGCGGCGGCTTGGGCTCGACCTACTTCCGCGAATACCCGCCGGTTCCCCTTTCTCACATTGTGGCCGCGCTGGAGTTCGAGATGCTTGGCCGCCCGGACAATGCGGTTCCAGCACACAAACTGTGGCTTTCCGGATACGAGCGCTCTGACTTGGGAAGGGAATTGGTAGCCCACAATGCGCCTCTGGTGGCCGACCCCCACACTGGCGAGCACTTCTTCGAGCGCTCCGATAACTATCCGCTAGCGCGCAAGGGCGTGGTGGCACACACTGTCTCAAGCTTCGGGCTGCACCGTGATTATCATCAGCCTGGCGATACCCTCTCCCGCATTAATTTCCCCCATCTCGCAGAGGCTATTGAGTCCATGATTGCTCCCGCCGAGTGGCTGGCAAATTCTGACTTCAAGCCTCACTGGTTACGAGGAGAAGGGCCCTAAGAAGCCACCGAGGCACAGCGGCACAGAGGGAAACTGGTTTAAAGTCTCTGTGACTCTGTGCCTCTGTGGTTAAAACAAGCAGCTAGCTGGAAGACTTGTGTTTCCCGGCGTCGGCAATCTTCTGGTCGATGGGTTTGCGATAGCGATAGCCTTCATTGGTGCCGTGCCAGTGCGCGATGGTGCTTTCGCCCAACTTCCAGCACAACAGGATAGTGTGGCCGTCCACCTCGCACGGAAAATCGAGTAGGCCCATCTCCAGGTCCTTCACCAAGGCGCCGGCGGCTTCTATCTCGGCCAGCGCATCTTTGACCTTCTGCACCACCCGTTCCTTCTTACGCTTGCGCGCGGCTAGTTGGGCCACATCGAGCAGTGTGCCGCCGTTCAGAAACACCCGGTTGGCAACTGCCTTGAACTCCTGCTCGATGCACTCGACGGTTTTCTTGCCGTCGATCGCCTTCTCCAGCAGTGAGCCCAGCACGGGAACCAACGCCTGTGCTTCGTCTAGCGTAAATGTTCGCTCTGCCATTGTTCGCTTGAAGGGGAATTCATCGCCACAGAGGCACGGAGGTACGGAAGTTTGTACGCCTTGTCCTCCGAGTCTCCGAGTCTCCGTAGTTCCGCCTCACTGAATCTCCAGCATCCTATCCAGCGCCACCCTCGCCCAATATTTTACTACTTCTCTCACCTGAATCCGGTTCACCACGTTGCCTTCGACCAGGTTTTCCAGCGCCCAGCACAAGTGCTGTGGCGAGATGCGGAACATGGTAGTGCACAGGCACCCGGAATCGTCCAGCGTGATGACGAATTTGTCGGGATTCTCCTTGGCCAGGCGGTTGACCAGGTGGATCTCCGTGCCAATGGCAAACTTCGTCCCCGCCGGCGCGTCCTTGACGATTTTGATCAGTTTCTCCGTGGACCCCAGCGCGTCCGCCTTCTGGCACACGTCCCAGCGGCACTCCGGATGCACGATCACGCGGATGCCGGAATATCGCGCACGCACTTTGTCCACGTGTTCGGGCAGGAAACGCTGATGCACGGAGCAGTGCCCTTTCCACAGAATCACACGCGCGCTGCGCAGTCGGTCCGGTGTCAGTCCGCCCATGGGCTGATATGGGTCCCAAGTGACCATGTCGCTGAGCGGAATGCCCATCGCGAAACCGGTGTTCCGCCCCAGGTGCTGGTCAGGCAAGAAGAAAGCTTTAGGAGTCTTGGCAAATGCCCAGCGGAACGCACCGGCAGCATTGGAGGACGTGCAGACGAGCCCGCCGCGCTCCCCGCAAAAGGCCTTGATCGCCGCCGTTGAGTTCATGTAGGTGATTGGGGTGATCTGGTCGCCGGAATCCGACGTCAACCCAAGTTCGACCAGTTGCTCCCAGCAATCTTCCACCTGTCCGATTTCCGCCATGTCAGCCATGGAGCAGCCAGCGTTCAGGTCGGGCAGAACCACTTGTTGCGAGGCGCGCGCCAGGACGTCGGCGCTTTCCGCCATGAAGTGCACGCCGCAAAAGACGATGTAGCGCCCGGCGGCTTGCGCCGCTTGTTGCGACAGCTTGTAGGAATCGCCCCGGAAATCCGCGAACTTGATGACCTCATCGCGCTGGTAATGATGGCCGAGGATGACGCAATCGCGCCCCAGCGCCTGCTTGGCGGCGGCGATACGGTCATCCATCGAAGTATCGGGAAGAAGAAGGTAGTTGTCCAAACGGCAGGCTGTTGCTGATGCGACTGACATTTTCATTTACCGCCTTCAGTCCCGGCGCCCGCCAAAAGCGAGCCCGAAACGGGGATGTTGAAAGCACCCTGCAGCTCCAGTAGATCCACTGCCTTTCGGCCCGACCTACGGGGATGTTGAAGCTACAGTTCGATTCGACACTATGATTGTCTCACTTCAACGCTGTTTGAAGCAAGCCTCGCCGCTGGTCCCACCGCCGAGACACCGAGAATTCCGACATGAACTCGGCATCCTTCCTCGGTTACTCTCAGTTATTCTCGTGCGCCTTCTGGTCTGCCGAGATGTGGAAGCCCACCTTTCAGACGTGGGAAAAAGACACTCAAATTGAGTGCGGCTTTCAGCCGCTGCGGCAGAGGGAAATGTTCACCAGCGCCTCAAGGCGCAGTGTAGTCCGCCCCCCCAAAAGGCGTGGGCTTTCCACGTTTGCACCATCAGACCCAAAAGGAACGAGAAGTACATCCTCCGCGGCTCGGGCTTTTTTGCGTCATCCGCCGATATGCACCATACTGCGCGAAGGCTTCTCGAATCCCGGCTCGCCAATGTGGTGGCGTGCTTCCTTGTGCGCCAGCACGCCGCGAATAAACTCCGCCATATCCTCGTCCGAGCCGCCCCGGCGCATCACGGCATGAAGGTCGTGGTCGGACAGTGAGAACAGGCAGGTGCGGATTTTGCCGTCGGAGGTCACGCGCACGCGGCTGCAGTGGCCGCAAAACGGTTGCGAGACCGGGGCGATAATGCCGATTTCCCCCACCCCGTCATCGAACACATAACGCCGTGCCGTCTCGCTGCGGGCGTGGGGAATTTCCAGCAGCGGACGGAGTGTCCGCATGCGCTCCAGTACCTCTTTAAGGGGGACCACGACCTCCGGCGACCAGACGCGATCTTCTTCCAGAGGCATGAACTCGATAAAGCGCACCACCACGCCTTCATCGCGGGCGAACTTGCCGAAGTCCACGATCTGGTCGTCGTTAAACCCACGCAGCAGGACACAGTTCACCTTCACCGGGTCGAGCCCCGCTTTGCGCGCCGCGCGGACGCCGGCCAATACTGCGTCGAATCCATTAGCCACCCGCGTGATGCGGGCGAACTTTTCGCGATCAACGGCATCCATTGAGACGGTGACCCGCCGCAGCCCGGCATCTTTCAACGGCTGCACCATTTCGGCTAGCAAATGCCCGTTGGTCGTGATGGCGAGGTCGAGCGACTGGCCGTCAAGGGTGTGGAGATTCGCCAGTTCCTCTACGAAACCCACTACGCCTTTGCGCAGCAGCGGCTCGCCTCCCGTAATGCGGATCTTCTGGATCCCCAGCCCGGCGAAAACTCGCGCCATGCGCACATAGTCAGAGAACGGCAGCTCGGCGTACTGCGCCCCTTGATTGCCGGTACGGCAATACACGCATTTGTAGTTGCAGCGGTCGGTGATGGCGATCCGTAAATCGGTCATCGCACGGCCGAATTTGTCGATCAGGCGTTCCATAAGCGCCCACCTGGCCTGTGTTTTCGATGCGCTGGGAAAGGAAAAGCGACACCCGCGAAGAGCTCGCGTTGGAGGGCGTTTCCTTTCCAAGTACGGGAGGCGAAGGCGTTTCCACCTTCACCCTCGTCTCCTCAGGTTTCGAGGAGAACCGCCTCCGGAGCCATGGGTATGCCGACAGGTCCCGGCGGTCGGAAACACGACGCCAAATTATACGCCTTCAGCTACTGGATTGCGTTTTTGGCAGTGACGCTCGGGCGGTTGACTTCGCTCAACACGCCCCGCGAGCGGCTGAGCAGAATCGCTTGACGGATGCGCTCCTTGTCGCGGTCGGTCCACATCTCGCGGATGGTCTTCCAGGCTTCTTCCCCTTTACCACCATATAGGTAGTTCAGCGCCATCCTCAGCACCGTGGCTTTAGCGTCGAGCAACTGCTTCTCCTCGGCGGGCCCCAGTTCCTTGGGCTTGCCAGAACCTCCGCCTAAACCGGCGCTGGAGGTATTGTTACGGCCCAGGAGCAGCTCCTGCGCGCTGCGCGAGAGACCGCCCTTTGCCACCTCAATTTCCCGCTGGTATTCCGGCCAGAAGGACGGGCTGATGTTATAGAGCGTGTTGCCGCGAAGGCGGAACACAACTAACGGCCGCGGCGAATCCGATTCCGAAAGCCCCTCCAGACCCACGAAGGCGAACTCGTGAGTGGCGATCTCGACCTTGCCGTCGTTGTCGCGGTCCTCGAATACCAGCGGCGGAGTGGTGGTGATCTGCCGCACCAGCGGCGGCTCTTGGCCAAGCGTAAGGATCGAGTACGTATAGCAGCACTGGCCGGCGGTGCGATGAGTCTCGATCACCACGTCTGGCTTGCCATCGCCATTGACGTCGCTGCCGCTGATGGGGTTCACTAGTGCTTCCCCGCCAGTGACGTTGAATTGCGCTTTGCCGTCGGCCGATATGAGCGCTGCACGGCACTGGGCGGGCGCGCCATTGTGCGCCGCCGTAATCTCGATTTTGTAGCCGTCCCACAGGTTCTCGGTCCACTCACCAACACCTTGGGCACAGCCGCGCTCAAGCGCAGCGGCAGAGGAGCAGAAACGGGCGAGCGTCAAAGCAAGCAACAAAGCTGGAATTCGCATGGTGTGTGCCTGAAATCATCTCCCGGAGCGGGCGCGCACGTCAATACGCCGGAATTGCCGAAAATCGGGGCAAGCGCCGAAAGTGGTGGGCTACACGCCAGATCTCGGCGACTTCGGCTGTCTCGGCGCTTTCGGCGATCCCTCACATCCCGTCATAATTCGGCCCGCCGCCACCCTCGGGCGGCACCCAGGTGATGATTTCGTACGGATCCATGATGTCGCACGTTTTGCAGTGCACGCAGTTCGAGGGGTTGAGGTGAATCTGCTTCCCGCTGGGAATGTCTGATGCCTCGACC
>DASQXC010000140.1:0-4969 GCA_035639935.1 Terriglobales bacterium | reverse complement strand
GGACCAGCCGGAGCACCTGTGGTGTCCAGCGTAGCCGTGTTCCCTGTCCCGCTAACCTTACCTCCGCTGGCTGACCAGTTGCTGATGCTGACGGTCACCGGATAATCGGGTGCGTTGTCCGGACTGCTGGCAGTACACGTGATAGTGGAAGGCATGCCCGCCCGCGCAGTCGTCGGATTCGCGGAGCAGGAGATCTGCGGCCGGTTCTTGGGCCGCTCCTTGATGGTGAAGCTGGCCTGACAGCTCGCCATCCCTTTCTTGCCGTCCGTAATCCTGGCGTTTACGGTATAGCTGCCGGGATTCATGCCAGCGGTATCGATATTCACGGTTGATCCCGTGCCGCTGACCTTGCCTCCAGTAGTGCTCCAGCTATAACTGAGCGTGCGCTTGGGATTGAAGTTCTGGGCGCGAGCGCTGGCCGCGATCGGTTGGCCAGCATAAACCTCCGTGGGCTGCACACTGCAAGTGGCGCTGGGCGGCGGTCCGGGCGGCGCAGCCCCTAGCAGGAAACTCAGACCAGCCCGATAACGCAGGCTGTTGAAGGTAAAGTCCGCAGGAGTGCCAGTCGCGCTGATTGTAGGGGGCGTGCCGCTCGCATTGAAAGTGTGCTTGGAGCGGAGCCAGTCCACCTGCGCCAGCCGCAGATCCAGAAAGCGGGCGACGTGAACGTCCAGGCCGCCGCCCAAGGCCAGGCCGAAGGCGTTGTCCGCCGAAACGCTGGGCGCGTTCTGCGGCGACACGCGATGCAATCCGAAGAGGGCCTCCGCGAAGGGGGTCAAATGCGAGGTCCGGGCCTCAAGGTGCGGACCGAATAGGATCGTCCCCAGGTGCAGGTCCGCGCCGCCCAGTTGCGTGGCTGGGAACGTATGATAGTGCCCGCCGAAGTCCGCAGTGAAACCGAAATGAGGCGCGACATTGAAGGTGGCGGCTGCTCCCCAACCCGCGGGAATGTTCTCCAGGTCCAACGACGTGCCATTAACGTTCACGCCTGGCCGTAGGAAGGCATACCCGCCGAAGATCTCAGCTTTGGGTTGCGAGTTATCTTGCGCCTGCGCCTTTGCTATCGCACCAGTGGCAACAGCCCCTACCACGATCGCCAACAGCAGTACGCGGCCTGGGTAACCCGCATTCGCAAGGGACATGGTGTTACCTCCGCAGTTCGTGTTACCGCGATTACTGTGCAACAAGGGAGACTGGAGCCCGTCAGAGGGGAAAAATACGCTCCGACCAGCCGCCGATTGTACACGGGAATCGCGCCCAGCGAAAAGTCAGCTGCGCGGTAAGTAGTCGATTTACGAGTCTTCGAGGCGCAGCAGTATTTGGGTGCACCCCAAGCAGCGCTAAACTAGGGACGCGAGTTGCTGTTGGAGTATGGAATCCTGGGGAGGCCCGTTACCAAAGTAACGCCTGGTGACCAGTTCCGCCGACAGCGCGCAGTCCCAAGTGGACTCGGCGCCTCGGCAGCGCATCTGATTTCTGAGTGATGTATTCAGCTCAGGGGCTTTCTTCAAGCTTTTTTCGCCGAGCAATCCGCTTGCGGGCTGGGGCACTGGCCCCGATAATAGGGTCGGATTCATGAGTCAGGAAAAAATCCTTATCGTTGATGACGAAGAGAACGAGCGCGCCGGTCTGGCGGAGTTAGTCGCCGCTTGGGGTTATCGTACAGAAATGGCCAAGGACGGCCTGGAAGGGCTGGAAAAGGCTGCCTCCTGGGGACCCGACCTCATTATCACCGACCTGAAGATGCCCCGTCTCGACGGCATGGGCCTGCTGGAACGTTTGGCGGAACAACCCCAGACGGTGGCCGTCATCCTGCTGACCGCGCAAGGCAGCGTGGACTCCGCCGTCCAGGCAATGAAAATGGGGGCCTACGATTACATTCAGAAGCCGGTGGACGTACACCGGCTGCGCAGCATCCTGCAGAACGCGGCCCGGCTTCGTGAAACCTCGGTGGAACTAGAGGTCACACGCCGCAAACTGCGCGACACGGGAGTGCTGGGATCGCTGGTCGGATCGTCGAAGAAGATGCAGGAGATCTTCCGGCTCATCGAACTCGTTGCGCCCTCGACGGCCTCGGTGCTGATCACGGGGGAGAGCGGCACGGGCAAGGAGCTGGTGGCGCGTACAATTCACACTCTAAGCCCGCGCAAGTCGAAGCCGTTTGTCGCCATCAACTGTTCCGCCATCCCGGAGACGCTGATCGAGAGCGAGATTTTCGGCCACGAAAAAGGGGCCTTCACCGGCGCGCTGGAGCGCCGCGCCGGCTGCTTTGAACTGGCCGAGGAAGGCACGTTGCTGCTGGACGAGATCGGCGAAATGCCGGTGGCAACCCAGGCCAAGCTGCTGCGCGTTTTGGAAGATCGCAAGCTCCGCCGCCTCGGGAGCAAAGTGGAAACCGAGGTGGATGTGCGCGTGCTCGCGGCCACCAATAAGGTTCCCGAAGAAGCTGTGGCCAACGGCCAATTGCGCAACGATCTCTACTACCGTCTCAATGTTTTCAACATCCACATGCCGCCGCTGCGCGAACACAAGGAAGACGTCCCGTATCTGGTCGAAACCCTGCTGGCCGATGTCAACCGGAAGCATCAGCGGCACGTGACCAGCCTAGCGGACTCGGTGATGAACCTGTTCCACAATTACGCCTGGCCGGGAAATGTGCGCGAATTGCGCAACACACTGGAACGCGCCGTCATCGTTTGCGAGACTTCGACGATCGAGATGAAGCACCTGCCTCCCGGTTTCGGCAGTGTCACCCCGCGGCCCGCAGTGCAGGAGCCTAACGCCGTCCGCCTGGGAGTGGGCACTACTGTGGAAGAAGCCGAGAAGCTGCTGATCCTGAAAACCCTGGAAGCCACCAACAACAACAAAACGCGCGCCGCTGAGATCCTGGGCATCAGCCTGAAAACCTTGCATAATAAACTGAAGGAATATGGCTCCATGGCGGAAGCTACTGCCGAGACCGGAACGTGAAGGATTTGTAATCGGTAATTTGTAATTTGTAAGGTTGTGTACGAGTGGCTTTTCCGGCCCACTTTACAAATTGCCAATTACAAATTACCAATCCCATGCGAGTTCGCCTCAAAACCAAGCTCGTGCTGGCCATCAGCGGGATGGTGGTGGCGGTAGTGGCCACACTGTCGACCATCTACATCTCGCACAACGTACGGCACGCCCTGGACGATGCTTACGCCGAGGCGAACTTCGTTGGCCACCAGGTCTTTCACCTCACCCGCGACGCTCTGCAGGTGGATCTCAGAGATAGCAAAATAGACCTGGAGAATCCCAAAACAGTGCGCACCGTGGTGCAGGAGGCTTTGGAGAGCGATCCGGGGCTGAACTCGCTGCTGCAATCGATCATCGGGTACTCGCCTAACATCTACGATATTTCCATCGTAGATGCCGAAGGGCGGGCGCTGCTGCACACCGACGCCGATCGAATCGGCAAGACAATTCCCAAGCGCGACGAACTGATGTCGGTGGCCAACGGGAGCTTCCAGCAGCAGATGGAAGTGGTCTTTGGCGCCCCCCGGGTATACGAATTGCGCATCCCGCTGCAACGGGACAAACAGCCCTTCGGCAGCATCCGGGTCGGCATCTCGACGACTTTCCTCAAAGATACGCTGCAGCCGCAATTGAAAGCGTCAATCGCTTTTTCGCTCCTTGCCATCGTCATCTCCCTGGTGCTGGCCGCGAGCCTGTCTAATCTGGCTCTGAAGCCGCTGGAGGCCATCAATCGCCGTCTCGACCTGCTGAGCGCCGGGCAGGAGCCCAGCGAAAAGGAACGGCAGCGCAGCGATGAGTACGGCGTGGTTACCACCAAGATCGACCGCCTCGGCCGGCAGATGCGGGACGTGAAGGAGGTCTTCTCCGCCTTGAAGGAGAACCTCGACCAGATAATGGCCAATCTGCAGGACGGGGTCATGCTGTTCACCCGCGACTCGCGGGCGGTGCTGGTCAGCGCCTCGGTTGAAGGTTTCGTGGGCAAGCCGCGCAGCCAGATGCTCGGGCAAAGCGTCACCGAGATCTTTTCCGACAACACCCGCCTGGGCCGGTTGCTATTGGCCTGCTTCGAGCGTCACCAGCCCCTTTCCGGCCGCGAGGTGGAAAGCGAGAGCGGTACCCGGGTGCAGGTCTCGCTGGACTTCATCGAGGAGCATGGTGAGCGCATCGGAGCGCTCATCACCCTGCGCGACACCGAATCGGTAAGGCGCATCGAAGATGAAATCGAGTTCTCGCGCCGTCTGGCCGCCATCGGCCGGCTAACCTCAGGCGTGGCCCATGAGGTGAAGAACCCCATCAATGCCATCGTTGTGCATTTGGAAGTGCTGCGGCAGAAACTGCAGCAGCTCGATCCCGACACGCGGCGGCATATTGATGTGATTGGCAGCGAGATCCAGCGGCTGGACCGGGTGGTGCAGACCCTGGTGGATTTCACCCGCCCGGTGGAACTGCGGCTGACAGAAATTGACCTCCGACGAGTAGTCGATGAAGTCGTGGTGCTGGCCCAGCCCGACGCGGAGCGGCACGGCGTCAGCATTGTGCGCGACTTCCCGCGAGACAAGCTGCTGGTCAAGGTGGATGCGGACCTGGTGAAGCAGGCGGTGCTCAATATCGTGCTCAATGGAGTACAGGCCATGTCCGATGGCGGGGCGCTGACCTTGGTGGGAAGCCGCGCCGACGACGAAGTCCAGCTCGAGGTGCGCGATCAGGGCGCCGGCATCCCGCCGGAGGTGCGCGACAAGATCTTCAATCTCTACTTCACCACCAAGAAGGGCGGCAGCGGTATCGGGCTGGCGATGGCCTACCGCGTCATGCAATTGCACAACGGCTCGGTGGAGTACGATTCGGTCGAAGGACAAGGAACCACCTTCCGGCTGCGTTTCCCGCTGGCGACTGCCGAAATGGAAGTGCGGCAGGAGATGGCGGCGCGGCCCATGATCTAGACTACTGTTTTCGGGAGCACGGCATC
>DASQXC010000139.1:0-2475 GCA_035639935.1 Terriglobales bacterium | reverse complement strand
CCGCCGTGTCGATGTCACCGGTCTGTATGTCTTGATCGCCATAAAATTCGCCCCTTGGCTGTTAGCTTTTGGCTCTGAGCTCTTAACTTGCGAAGCCCAGGTTTGAGGCATGGGCCAACAGCGAAGAGCCAAAAGCCGCTTCACAGATTCTGCGCATACTCTGGCATCTTCTCCCCCTGTTTCAGCCTGACGTACGCTTTTTTCCAATCGGGACGATAACCCGAGAACCGGCCGCGCCGCCGCTCTTTGCCGGGGAAGTTCGCCGTCCGCACGGCGTCCACTTTCACCTTGAAAATCGACTGCACTGCTTCTTTCACCTCGGTCTTGGTCGCTTTGGCTGCCACCTCAAAGACCAGGGTCCGCTGGACTTCCTTGATTCCCAGACCCTTCTCCGTAATGATCGGGCGGCGAATGATCTGGTACGCCGACTTCATTAAGCCACCTCCGCTTTCCGCTTGGGAGCCGAGGTCTTGAGGCTCTCCTGTAGCCTTTCCAGCGCCGGCCGCGAGAAGAGGGCCGCGTCGTAGCGCAGCAGGTGATAAGGATGAACTTGGCTTCCGCGCACGAGCTCGACACCCTCCAGGTTGCGCGCGCTGAGCTCCAGATTTCGGTTATCGACGTTTGCGGCCTCCACTAATAGCGCCGTCTTCTCAACTTTCAAGGCGTCAAGGGCCTTGCGTAATTCCCTTGTCTTCGGCTCCTTCAGCTCGAATTTTTCGATTACGGTCAGCTTGCCATCGCCGAACTTGGCCGCAAGGGCAGAACGCAACGCGCCCAGCAGCTTCTTGCGCGGGAACGCATAATCGTACGAGCGGGGCTGCGGGCCGTGCACCGTGCCTCCATGACGCCAAAGGGGCGAGCGGATGGAGCCCACGCGCGCCCGGCCAGTACCTTTCTGCTTCCACAGTTTTCTGCCGGAGCCCGAGACCAGCTTGCGGTTCTTGGTGGCGTGAGTGCCGGCCCGCAACGAAGCGCGATAGTGCTTCACCGCCTCCCAAAGCAGGTCCTCATTGACTGCGCCAAAGACCTCGTCAGCCAACGCCAATGTCCCCACCTTGGCTCCGCTCAGATCGACAACATCAATGCTCGCCATACGCGATTATGCCTTCTTAGTCTTGCGCTTCGAAGTCTTCAGCGGATCGATGGTGGCCTCGCCGCCGAACCCGCGACGCTCACGCGGCGGTTTAACGGACTTGTTGATGATCACATAACTGCCGTTAGGCCCCGGCACCGCTCCCCGGACCATCAGGAGGTTTTCATCGGGGTCCATGCCCACCACCCGCAGGTTGCGTACCGTCACCCGCGCATTCCCCATGTGTCCGGACATGCGCATACCCTTGAAAACCCGGGAAGGGAACGCCGACGAGCCAATCGAGCCCGGGATCTGGAACATCGATCCATGCGACTTAGGTCCGCCAGCGAAGTGATGCCGCTTCACCACGCCAGCGAAACCACGTCCCTTGCTGGTGCCAGTGATATCGACATACTTCTCACTCTGAAAAATGTCCACCAGCACCTTGTCGCCCACCTTAACGGAGTCGGGTGTCGGGCCGTCGCCCGCGCCATCAGCCGTGATGCCGACCTCGCGCAGGAAGCGTACCGGCGGCAGATTGTGCTTGGCCAGATGGCCGCGCTCGGGCTGCGTCAGCCGCGATTCCTTGACGAACTCGATGAGTCCGATCTGCACTGCGTCGTAGCCTTCTTTCGCCTGGGATTTTTTCTGCGTCACCACGCACGGCCCTGCCTGCAGCACGGTCATGGGGTGCGCCTCGCCCTTGTTATCGAAGAGCTGCGTCATCCCAACTTTTTTGCCCAAAATGCCGTTGACGGCCATAAATCTCGTCGCTCCCTCATCATGCCTCGAGCCTGCTTTCGCCCTCAAGTAGGTAGCAGCTAGAAGCTACTTGTGCTCCTTCCCAAACGCCTTGATCTCCACGTCCACTCCCGCAGGCAGGTCAAGCTTCATCAGTGCGTCCACTGTCTGCTGCGTAGGCTCCAGGATGTCCAGCAAACGCTTGTGGGTGCGGATCTCGAACTGCTCCCGCGACTTCTTGTCCACGTGCGGCGAACGCAACACACAGTATTTGTTTTTAACCGTGGGCAGCGGGATGGGCCCTGCAATCTGCGCTCCCGTGCGCTTAGCCGTGTCCACGATCTCGCCCGTGGACTGGTCCAGCACGCGGTAGTCGTAAGCCTTCAGCCGGATCCGGATTCTGTCTTTTCCATTCACGTTCGGTATTCCTCAAAGAGCTGGCGGCTGTTTGCATGCCGCAAAAATATCGACTCACCTCGTGTAGAGACGCAGCATGCTGCGTCTCTACGCATTATTCCAGGATCTCCGTGATGGTGCCCGCGCCCACGGTGTGGCCGCCTTCGCGGATGGCGAAGCGGAGCCCCTTCTCCAGCGCCACCGGGGTGATCAACTGGATCGCGAGGTTCACGTTATCGCCCGGCATCACCATCTCGGTGCCTTCC
>DASQXC010000138.1:0-3905 GCA_035639935.1 Terriglobales bacterium | reverse complement strand
GACCAGGGCTTCTCCTTCAGCGGCTACGAGCGCGACAGCCTGTACCTGAATCGCGGAGGCAAGAAGCTGCTCGACATTTCCGGCATTTCAGGGATTGATTCCGTCGCCGACGGGCGCGCGGCGGTCTTCGCCGATTTCGACAATGACGGCGATTACGACGTGTTGCTCACGACCCTGCAGGGCCCGAGCAATCTGCTGTTCCGCAATAATGTGGGGCAAAAGAACAACTGGGTGCGCGTCATCCTGGAAGGCGGGCGCGATGTGGGCCGCGACGCCTATGGGGCGGTAGTGCGCATGAAAACGTCCGCGGGAACGCTGACCAGGATCAAGTCCGGGGGCGAAGGTTATCTCTCGCAGCATGATCCGCGGCTGCTGTTTGGACTCGGCCAGGACACGGTCGCGAGGTCAATCGAAGTCACGTGGCCAAACGGCAAGGTGGAGAACTTCGGCGATGCCCCTGCGGGCTCCACACTGGTCCTGCGGGGCGGCACAGGCAAGCCGGAAATGTTGCAAGTGGCGACGGCCAGCCTGCCGGACCCGCTGAATCGCGTCGAGATGCTGGCGCGGACGTTGAAAATCCGGGTGGGACAGCCGTTTCCGGATCTGAAAATCAAAAAGCTGGATTCCACGTTCAGCTCGCTGCGCCAGCAGTTGAAACCGGGACGCAAGGCAGTAATCAACCTATGGGCCTCATGGTGCGCGCCGTGCAAAACAGAGATGCCGGAACTCGACAAGCTGCGCACGCAACTGGCCGCCAACCGGGTGGACCTAATCGGGCTTAATGTTGATGTGGACCCGCAGGCGAAGATCGCGCTGTTCCTGCAGAAGACAAAAGTTAGTTACCCGGTGTACTTGGGCGGCGTGCCGGCAGTCGAGCAGTTGTTCAACAGCGATGACATGTCGGTGCCCCTATCAGTCTTGCTCGATGAAAAGGGTAATGTGCAGGAACTCATCCCGGGCTGGTCAGCCCAAACAAAACGTCTGTTCGCCCGTCTGGCCGCCCGTTCAGGCCAGCCGTAGAAAACTTGGCCGAGTGCCATTCGCGGCTTTAGTGTGGGGTGCCCCATCCTTGGCAACGGGCCCCCATACGTTACCGGGGTGGTACGCCAGCAGATAGCTTTCGCTGGCACTGCTGGGCCATGTCACGCACGATCGCGAATTCAGGACGGCCACGGATGTTGGCGAGCAAGGGGTCGGAGTCCAAAGCCGAAGTGGCGCAATAATTCCGCCGGATCGCGCTCTTGAGGAGGCGCATTGCCATTCCGTTCTCTCCGCAATAGGCAAGCAGTGTGCCCTGATGATAGCGGAACTCGGGGTCACGCAGGTCGAAGAGAGCGGCTTCATGATCGCCCACCAGTTTTTCGAGTTTTGGTCCCGTGTCACCGTTCAGGCACGCGCGGAGCAGACTGCTGAACCACACGGGGTTGTTGGTCATCTTGCGCGCCGCCTGCCTGGCCTCATCAATCTTGCCTTCGCGTAGGAGAACGGCAGGCAACAGATTCAGGAAGTATTCGGATCCTGCGTCCAGCGACAGATAGTCTAGTGCCCGTTCCGGCTGTCCTATCTCCAGGAAGGTGAAAGCGCAGGAGCGAAAGTCGTAATTGCCGGGGTCTAACCTCAATGCTGTATCGCACTCGCGCGCAGCCTGGTCGAGCATACCGGCACAACGCAGGACGTAGGCCAGAGCGAAGTGCGCCTGGGCACTGTCGGGATGGCGCCGTAGCAACTCTTGCGCCTGTTCGTAGGCGACCCTGAGGTCCCCCCGCTCGACTTGGTAGGTGGTGAGGTGGGCTGCGGCGGTGATGAAGTTTGGATCGAGCTCCACTGCACGCTTGTATGCGGCCACAATGCTGCCAAACAGCGGCTGGCTGCCGGCCGAATAGGTGTCTTCATAGTAGTATCGCAGACCCAGCGCCTCCCAGGCCGGCGCATAGCTCGGATCCAGCGCCACCGAGCGCTCCAGCATGGCGATGGCTTCCCGGTTCGGTTCGGGATCGTGAGCCAGAGAAGCGCTGCGCAGGTAAAGGTCATAGGCTTCGCGGTTCTTGGGCTTGCTTTCTGTCTCTGCTGAGCCGGAGCGCACGCCGAGAAGAGGAAGCAGGCCCTGCCGAATCCTTGCCGCGAGCTGCTTTTGCAGCAGAAGCGTGTCTTGGGAACTGACGGTCACCGCCTCTTGCCACAGCAAGCGATTGGTGGGCACGTCCACCGCCTCAATCGTCACCTTCAGTTGTTCGCCTTCGCGGATGTAGTGGCCGGTGACCAGCTTCGTCACGTGTAAGTCACGTCCAGCTTGCTGCAGGTCGGCGGCGCCTTCGTACCTGCGTGATGCTGCCAAGGGGCGGACGTCCAGTGAAGGCGTGTGGTTAAGCGTGGTGGCGATCTCGTCGGCCAACGCGATGCTGAGAAATTTCAGGTTGCCGTCCGCGCCCAGAGCTTGAAAGGGAAGCACCGCCACTGAACTGCGCTTGGATGCGCCAATTGGCCGATTACTGCCTTGCCTGAACCGCCAGATCGCCACCACCACGAAAAGCACGACAATGACGGCCGTGGCCGCGAGATAAGTGGTTCGTGGCTTGGCTTTTTGGAAAACCTTTGATTGCGGAGCGGTAAACGACGCGGTTCTTGCGCGCGCTGTTCCGGATTCGGACTCGCGTTTCAGGCTTTGCAGATCGTCGCGAAATTCGGCGGCGCTCTGGTAGCGGAGTTTGGCGTCCTTTTCCAGCGCTTTGCCCAGGATGGCTTCGATCTGCGGCGGCAGTCGGGGATTCAGAGTCAACGGCGAGACTGCCTTCTGATCGAGGATGGCCGCCATCGTGAGCACGGCATTGTTTCCAAAGAAGGGCTTCCGCCCGGTGGCCATCTCGTAAAGGACGACGCCGAAGGAAAACAGATCGGAACGCGGGTCAAGATTCTCATGGCGGATCTGTTCGGGAGACATGTACGTTGCCGTACCTGGAATTGCACCCACCATCGTGAGCGACAACTGCTCTTCTTCGCTCGGCGGGGATCCGGAAGCGTCTGGCGGTACTACAGAAACCGGCAGTAGCTTGGCCAATCCGAAATCGAGGATCTTCGCCTGCTCGCGCCGGGTCACAAAGATGTTCGCCGGTTTGATGTCGCGGTGGATGATTCCCTGGGAATGCGCTGCCGCCAGGGCGTCGGAGACCTGAACGCCAATGTCCAGCAAATGCTCGAACTCTGCCGGCCCCCGCTGAATGCGGTCCTTGAGGGTTTCTCCCTCGAGCAGCTCCATCACGATAAACGGCTGCCCTTCGTAATGGCCGATGTCGAAAATCGTGCAGATATTGGGATGGTTGAGAGAAGAGGCAGCTTGAGCTTCCCGCTGGAAGCGATCCACCGCTTTAATATCGGTGCACAAGCTCTCGGGAAGAAACTTAACGGCCACATGGCGGCGGAGCCGGACATCTTCAGCCTCAAAGACAACTCCCATTCCCCCACTACCCCGCTTCTCCAAGATGCGGTAATGCGAAATGGTCTGGCCGATCACGATACGTCCACCGATTGGCGCGGATGTTAGTCGGCAGGGGCCGCCAAGTCAATTCGGGTGTGGGAGAAGGGAAAGAGACCCCCAAATCGCGCCCCCGAAGAAAAAGCGAAAGCTAAGCGGGACCCGCATGAATGCTGCTCAAGAGTGTGCATGCCCGGTGTTGTGTGTTGTCGTGGGCCCCCCAGGTTAATTTGTAGTGCTGATTGTCGCTCGTACGCTCGGGTCCCTGTGCCGGGCGCATGCAGCACGCTCCGGCGTGTGGCCGAGGGCGCGGGCGTCTTACTCGTGCGCCCCAGGTGGGCGGGTGCCCGCATGGGCTGCCGGGTGAAGAGGAGCGGGGAACGCGAGGTGGCGGGCGAGAACATCGAGCACTGGCGGTGGTACTAAAAACCAGGAG
>DASQXC010000137.1:0-10864 GCA_035639935.1 Terriglobales bacterium | reverse complement strand
CAAAAGGTGGACCTGGAAGCGGCCGCCTCGCTCGAATAGCCTCTTCGCTGTAACAGGGTGACGTAACTTTGATTGTGTAAAAAGCAGGAGGGTGTAAGTTGGCTTTGGCCTGAACGGCTAGCTAGATGCTCGCCGGAGCATAGGCGTTGGTCCACCCCCATCGCCACTCTCCGTTTGGCCTGCTCAATGTTGCCTCGCATCCAGCCGGGCTCATCGCCGATCGGGACGCTACGGCAAGCGGGCGAAGGAAGTAGCGGCCCGGACGGTGCTCAAGCGGCACAAGGAAAAGGAGCACGAGGAAGGCGAGTGATCTTTACGGAAGCAATAACGAACGCGGCTGCTTCCCAACCATGCTGCGTCCGAGGGAGCCATAATGAAGGCACTGTTCTGGTTGGGACTTGTAGTTTAGTGCTGGGGATTGCGTCGCTGTTTGTTGCCATCCCCCGCAATGAAAGGGAAGGTGTGCAGGCTGGCAACGTCAATATCGGCGTGCAGGTTAAAGCACAGCGAGCGCCTCTCCCCCGTCCTTAGTGCCGTTCTCATCATTGGCGGAGCGGGCATGATGAGCGCCGGCCGGACGTGGAAGGAAAAGTAAGTGCGCGAGGCCACTGTTGAGTAGCGCGCCAATGACGATATCACGCAGCCGATTCCTGGCAGATGCAAAAGGTGCGGTTGGCGCCTGACAGACCATGCGGTTTCCCGTCCGACCGAAAGGACTAAAACCGGAACTAGACCATGGTGGTCGTCAGTACTTCATCTTCGATTCTTGCCCACGCTCAGGGCGCCACGGTTACGGTATCTGTAAAAACTGCATTGCGGGGCGAGGGATTTACCGGCGTTACCTGAGCCTGCGCAGGAGCGGTTGCGGTGGAAGAGTTCTTCATGCTGACCTCCTACTGGCGCTCACGGGGAACGCTCTTCATTTTTTCCCATAATCTTCATCAGCATCGCCCTTTCCGCCGGGAGTAGCTGGAGGACTGTGCCCCAAATTGTCAACTGAGCGCTACTGTGCCCTACCGAGCGCTACACGTTTCTGAACTCTCACATGTCCAATCCGTTTAAGTGCATACAATAGCAGCAGATAGAGGCTGGTATCGCGAGGTAATCTTGGTAGCGCTACCGGGAATCGAACCCGGGTTTTGAGATTGAGAATCTCACGTCCTAACCCCTAGACGATAGCGCCATTGCTGAGGACTTGGCGATTATAGCAAAGGCGCGCGCACTCATCCCCAGCGCTTCTGGTCCGCATACCGAGGAGCTTGACAAATTACACCAGAAGTTGAAAATTTCCCAATGGGCGAATAAAAAGCGAATTGCTGAGCAGTCCCGCCCACGCCCTCGAACCCAGCTCGCGAGGTATCCAATGTCCTTCGCGCTTCGCGTACCTGCTTTTTCAGCTCCGGAAGGGCATGTCCCGGCCGAGATTCCAGGGGTCGTGTTGGCATCGCGGCTGGGAGTGCATCCGCAGCCGCGGACCATCCCTACAGGAATCGCGCAGGTGGACGAACTCACGGGCGGCATTCCCTGCGGTGGGCTCACGGAGATCTGCGGGCCGGCCTCTTCGGGGCGCACCAGCCTGCTGCTCTCGCTCATGGCTCAGGTGACGGGGTGCGAAGCACTCTGCGCGCTGGTGGACGCCAGCGATGCTTTCAATCCCCACTCCGCCGCAGCCGCCGCCGGCGTGGAGCTGAAACGTGTGCTGTGGGTAAGGTGCGGAGAACATCCGCCACAGAGACACAGAGGCACGGAGAATCGGGAGATCGGGACATCGGGTCGGGTGATGGATTCAATTACCCAATCACCCGATCACCCGATCACCCGATTCTCTGTATCGCGAAATTTACGGGGTACAAGCGCACGGGTGGAACAGGCGCTGCGCGCCGCCGACCTGCTGCTCGAAGCTGGGGGATTCGGCTTGGTGGCCCTGGACTTGGGCGACATTCCATATGCGATTGCACGCCGGGTGCCGCTGACTTCCTGGTTCCGCTTTCGTCGCGCAGTGGAGAACACGGCGACCGCGTTGATTGTCCTGGAACAGGAAGCCTCGGCAAAAAGCTGCGCGTCTTTGGTGCTGAGGACGAAGCAGTCAGCAATCAACACTCAGCAATCAGCAACGGACGCTGTGCCCACTCATGCCCGACTCTTGCGCGAGATGCGGTTGGAAGTCGAGGTCTTAAATTCACGAGTGCTGCAACGAAGACCAGTTCGTTCAGCTACAAGCGCCTTCACAGCACAAGCAGCCTGGTCGGATGATTTCTGAGTGCTGATTGCTGAGTGCTGAATGCTATGTCTTTCGCCGCCATCTACGTTCCCGATTTCCTGGTCGTGGCGGCGGTGCGCCTGGAGCCGTCGCTGCAAGGGAAACCGGTGGGAATACTGGACGGCAAGCCTCCGCTGACAACAGTTGTGGCCATGAACGCGGCGGCGGCCGATGCAGGGATCGAGCTCGGAATGACCAAGCTGCAGGCTTCGGCCTATCCAGTGGAACTGCGCCAGCGCCCACCGGCTCAGGAAACGGCCGCTCATACTGCGCTGCTCGATTGCGCGCAGGCCTTCTCGCCGCGCGTGGAGGATACGGCTGCCGACACGGTGGTGCTCGACATCGCCGGCCTGGAACGCCTGTTCGGTCCGCCGGCGAAACTGGCGCAAAGCCTGGTGCAGCGGGCCGCAGAACTTGGATTAGCGGTCAACGTTGGGGTGGCGGCGAATCCTGATGCAGCGATCCACGCGGCACGAGGATTTGCCGGCATTACCGTCATCCCGCCGGGCAAACAAGCGGAACGACTGAGTGAACTGCCGATTGATGTTTTGCAGACCGCTCCGGAAGTTCTCGAGACACTCGACCGCTGGGGCGTGCGGAATTTCCGCGCGTTGGCAGCGCTGCCTGAAGTGGCCGTTGTCGAGCGCCTGGGACAGGAAGGGCTCCGGCTGCAGAAGCTGGCACGGGGTGCGGTCGAACGTCCGCTGGTCCCGGCTGAGCCGTCGCTGAAATTCGAAGAAACGATGGAGTTGGAGTACCCCGTGGCGCTGCTGGAGCCGCTGGCCTTCATCTTGGGACGGTTGCTGGAGCAGGTCTGCGCCCGCCTCGGAGCGCGGTCGTTGTCGACGAATGAACTCAGGTTGGTGCTTGAACTGGAGGCAAATCGGGAGATTGGGGCATCGAGTGATCGGGTGATTGATTCAATGACCCGATCACCTGATCACCCGATCACCCGATTCACACGGACGCTTTGTCTCCCCCTACCCATGCTCGACGCGCGGCTCTTCCTCAAGCTGCTGCAATTAGATCTGCAAGCGCATCCGCCCGTGGCGCCGGTAATGAAGGTGATGCTGGCGGCAGAACCGGTGGAACCGCGACCAGGCCAAGGAGGACTGTTTCTGCCAGCCGCTCCAGCACCGGAGCGGCTGGAGCTTACTCTGGCACGGCTCGCCGGAATCGTGGGCGAACAAAGAATCGGAGCTGCGGAAGTGCTGGACACGCATCGTCCGGATGCGTTTCACATGAGACGATTCGCGCCGTCAGTAGCGCCGGCCTCTGGCCGGCCGTCGCGAGGGCGTCCCGCCTTCGCCCTGCGGCGTTTTCGTCCGCCGCAGGAAGTTACGGTGAAAATGTGCGACGGAGCGCCAGTGCGCATTGCTGCCGGTGAGATTCGCGGCGACATCATATCCGTTTCCGGCCCGTGGCGGAGTTCCGGAGAATGGTGGAAAGGCAAAACGCCACGGATCAACACGGATGAACACGGATCAAATTGGGCGAGAGACGAATGGGACATCGCCGTACCGGGTAAACATGGGATCACGCTTTGCCGGATTTACCGCGATCTTTCGAGCGGCAGCTGGTTCTTAGAAGGAACTTATGACTGAGAAATTGAGTCATTGAGTCATTGAGCCATTGAGTCATTGGAAAACCAAGGTCCGAATCACCCAATGACTCAATCGCTCAATGACTCAATATATTGAGCTCCATGCCGCTTCCGCCTTCAGCTTCCTTGAGGGCGCTTCTGTGCCCGAGGAGCTTGTGGATACGTGTGCAGCAGCGGGAATCCCGGCGATGGCGCTTCTGGATCGCGACGGCTTTTACGGCGCGGCGCGCTTTCATCTGACAGCAGAGAAGCTGCGAATAAAGGCGCACATCGGGGCAGAAATCACGTTTTCGCCACCGAGACACAGAGGCACAGAGCAAAAGAATTCAAAAATCTCTGTGCCTCTGTGCCTCTGTGGCCAACTACGTGTTCCCTTGCTCGTCGAAGATCGTGCGGGCTACCAAAACCTTTGCCGTCTGATCACGCGCATGAAGATGCGCGGCCCCAAAGACGCTCCCCCGGATATCATCGCTGCCTGCGAGGACGATCTGCGGGAATACGCCGCCGGTCTCATCTGCCTGACCGGAGGCGAGGACGGTCCGCTGGCCGCTGCGCTGACCCAGGGCGGGATCGAACAAGCGCGCCACGCGGTCGAGCTGCTGATCTCGATCTTCGGCCATGAGAACGTTTATGTCGAGCTGCAGCGCCATTTCCTGCGCGAGGAAGAAGCGCGCAATCAAGCAGCGGTCGAGATTGCGCGCGCGTTCCGCCTGCCTATCATCGCCACCAATGGAGTGCGCTATGCCCATGCGGAGCAGCGCCAGATCCTCGACGCCTTCACCGCCATCCGTCATCACCGTACGCTGGAAACTGCCGGACGCCTGCTGGCGCGCAATTCGGAATGCTACGTGAAGACGCCGCAAGAAATGGTGCGCCTGTTTGCCGATCTACCGGAAGCGATTGCGGCGACCGGGCAGCTCTCGTCACGTCTCGGCTTCACGCTCGCCGACCTCGGCTACGAATTCCCGCGTTATCCCGTGCCCGAGGGTGAGACCATGATGTCGTTCCTGCGCAAGCGCACCGAGGAAGGCGCACACGAGCGTTATGGCCATGCAGACCGCCACCTGCGTCAGCGCGCGAAACGGCAGATCGAGCGCGAGCTGGCGCTGATCGAGAAGCTCGATCTCGCCGGCTATTTCCTGATCGTGTGGGACATCGTGCGCTTCTGCCGCGAGCAGGGCATCCTGGTACAGGGTCGCGGCTCGGCTGCCAACTCTGCAGTCTGCTACTCGCTGGGCATCACCGCAGTTGATCCCATCAAGATGGACCTGCTGTTCGAGCGTTTCCTCTCGGAGGAACGTGGCGAGTGGCCGGACATCGATCTCGACCTGCCTTCGGGCGACCAGCGCGAGCGCGCCATCCAGTACGTCTATCAGCGCTACGGGAAATTCGGCGCCGCAATGACCGCGAACGTGATCACCTATCGCGGGCGGTCGGCGGCCCGCGAGATCGGCAAAGTGCTGGGCTTCGATCCCGAGATGCTCGACCGGCTGTCGAAAATCGTGGGCTCTTGGGAGTACCGCGATCCCAACGAAACATTACAGCGCCAGTTCCGCGACGCCGGCTTCGATCTGGCTCATCCGCGCTTGCGCAAATTCCTGGAACTCGCGCTTGCGGTGCAGGATTTGCCGCGCCATCTCGGCCAACACTCCGGCGGCATGGTGGTCTGCCAGGGACAACTGGATTCCGTTGTGCCGCTGGAGCCGGCGAGCATGCCAGGACGCGTGGTGGTGCAGTGGGACAAGGAAGACTGCGCCGATATGGGCATTATCAAGGTGGATCTGCTGGGTCTGGGTATGATGGCGGTGCTCGAAGATTCCATCGACCTGATCCGTCGCGATTACGGCGAGGAAGTGGACCTGGCACATCTGCCGGCCGACGATCCCCAGGTCTATACGGCGCTACAGAAAGCGGACACGGTAGGCATGTTCCAGATCGAGAGCCGGGCGCAGATGTCCTGCCTGCCACGTCTCCGCCCGAAATGTTTTTACGACATCGTGGTGCAGGTCGCCATCATCCGCCCGGGGCCCATCGTCGGGCAGATGGTGAACCCCTATCTGAAGCGCCGCCAGGGACGCGAGCCGGTCACGTATCCGCATCCATCGCTCGAGCCGGTGCTGGCGCGAACGCTGGGCGTGCCGCTCTTTCAAGAGCAGTTGCTGCGCATGGCCATGATCGCCGCAGGCTTCACCGGCGGCGAGGCCGAGGAATTGCGCCGCGCCTTCGGCTACAAGCGCTCAGAGCGCCGCATGCGCGATATCGAAGTGAAACTGCGCGCCGGCATGGAGCGCAACAGCATCGCGCCGGAAGCGCAGGAGCAGATCGTCCAGTCCATCACTTCATTCGCGCTCTACGGCTTCCCCGAGTCGCACGCCGCCAGCTTTGCCCTGCTCGCTTATGCCAGCGCCTGGCTGAAGTGCCATTACCTCGCGGCATTTACCGCCGCGCTGCTCAACAACCAGCCCATGGGCTTCTATCACCCTTCCACCATCGTCAAGGACGCGCAGCGCCACGGGCTGAAGTTCAAGCCGGCGGATGTGATGAAGTCGGAGTGGTTATGCACGCTGGAAGCGAGTCACCAGTCGCCAGTTGCCGGTCGCCAGCCGACAAATAGGATTGCAACTGGCGACCGGCAACTGGCGACTGGCGACTTCTGTATCCGTCTCGGCCTGCGTTACGTCAAAGGCCTGCGTGAGGAGGCGGTACGTGCGCTGGTCCGGAAGCGCGAGCGGCGACCGTTCTCTTCAATTGAAGATCTGGCGCGGCGTGTGCCCGAACTGCGCAAGGACCAACTGGTGGCGCTGGCGGAAGTGGGAGCTTTGAATTCCATCGGACCGGATCTGCCACGGAGAGAGAGCGCAGTCGCGAGTCGCGAGTCGCGAGTCGTGAGCGAACCAGCAGGCTCGCGACTTACAACTACAGACTCACGACTGCTTCTATATCTCAGTGGCTACAAACGCCACCGCCGCGATGCATTGTGGCAGGTGGAAAAAGCCGTCCGGCCCGCCGGCCCGTTGCTGGATGAAATCACCGAGGCGGAGGCGTCATCACCGCTCGCGTCGATGACGGATGAAGAACGTCTGGTGGCCGACTTCCGCGGTACCGGGCTGACGCTGGGACCGCATCCCATGGCCTATCGGCGCACGCAAATGGATGCGGTGGGCGTAATTCCCGCGCGCGAATTGCCTCGCCTGCCAAACGGCAAACGGGTGCGTGCTGCCGGATGCGTAATTGCGCGTCAACGCCCCGGCACCGCACGCGGGTTCGTCTTCCTTAGTTTGGAGGACGAAACTGGAATCGCCAATGCAATCATCCCGCCGGACTTATTCGAGAAGAACCGACTGCTGTTAGTTGGGGAGAAATTTCTGCTGGTGGAAGGTGTTCTCCAGAACCTGGACAATGTGGTTTCAGTGAAGGCCGACCGCGTGCTGCCGCTGGACATCACCCGCGCCGCCACTAGTTCTCATGATTTCCATTGAACGCCACCCGGGCGGCAGCACCGAATAAAAAATTTGTTTATACTTAGTTGGGTGCCGTAAGGCTGCCGCTAATCTGGTACTCATAGGAGGAATGCTGTTTCCATGGCGAGAGCTACTTCCGCTAAGAGCAAGAAAACTCACACCACTAATGGGGACAAGTCGGTTCCGGCATCGAATGTGACGTTGATAAAGGCTCCCAATAAGCTGGAAGAGGAGATTCGCATCCGGGCGTACGAGCTGTATGAACAGGAAGGGCGGCAGGAAGGCCACGATACAGAATACTGGCTGCGTGCGGAATCGGAGATCCTGGAACGCTACGGCCTACGGAGGATCTAGTCCCGGATTGGCGGCGGTCCTTCTTATCGACGACAATCCAGTGCAGTTGCGGGCGCGCGAGGCGGTGTTGCGCAGCGCGGGTTTTGAAACGTACACTGCCGGTACTCAGGAAAGCGCTCTTGCTTTGCTTCGCAGCCGGATTTCAGAGAGGATTGGTGCGATTATCACCGACCACATCATGCCGGGCAGCAGCGGGAGGGAATTTGTATGCGCCTTGCGCGCTGCCCGTCCCCGCATGCCCGTTATCGTGATCACCGGACTGGCAGAGGCCGAGGAAGACTATCGGGGCCTTGACGTTACCTTCTGTCAAAAGCCCTGCCCGCCTGAGGAACTGATCGCGCTTGCGCGTTCTGCCACATCCGCCAGCGCGCGCTGAACCGCAGCGCTCGGTTTCTATGTCGCGCCCAACTGCGGGGTTGCATTGCGCAACTTTTCCGGCTTTGAGAGAATAGCGGGATCTCCGGTATTTCCAGATGCCGCAGTTTGGCAGTTATGCACTTCTGCTGGCGCTCTCCCTGAGTGTCTATTCCCTGATTGCCGGCGCGGCTGGCCTGATGCGCGGCGGTGTGGCCGCTGAGCGCATCGCAGGCACGGCGCGGCGGGCAGGCATGGCGGTTTTCTTTGCCCTCAGTGCGGCCGCCGTGGCGCTGGTGGCAGCAGCTTTCACCGACGATTTCTCGGTCGCGTACATCCTTCACCACAGCAACCGTGATCTCGCCATCCCGTATAAATTTTCCGTGCTGTGGTCGGGACAGGAAGGCTCGCTGCTGTTCTGGGCATGGTTGCTTTCCGCGTACGGATTTGTTTTGCGCTGGCGGCACAAGGTGGACTCGCGCTTGGTGGCCTATGCCTCGGTGGTGATGGCCGCGGTGCAGACATTCTTTACCCTGCTCATCAATTTCGCCGCCAATCCATTCGCCATGATGGTTGGCGACATCCCGCCCGACGGCAACGGGCTGAATCCGCTGCTGCAGTATCCCGAGATGGTGATCCACCCACCCATGCTGTACTTGGGCTATGTGGGCTTCTCCGTCCCCTTCGCTTTCGCCCTGGGCGCGCTGGTCATGAAGTATCCCGGCGAGAAATGGATCCACATTACTCGCCGCTGGACCATGGTGACGTGGGGGTTCCTCACCTGCGGCATCTTTCTGGGCGCCCATTGGGCGTATTCGGTGCTGGGTTGGGGTGGATACTGGGGCTGGGACCCTGTGGAGAACGCCTCGCTAATGCCTTGGCTGACCGGCACCGCTTTCCTGCACTCGGTCATGATGCAGGAGAAACGCGGGATGCTGAAGATGTGGAACATGTGGCTGATCTTCGCCACCTTCATGCTCTCCATTTTCGGAACGTTCCTGACGCGCTCGGGCGTGGTCAGCTCAGTGCACGCTTTCGCGCAGTCCTCGATCGGAACATGGTTCGTGACCTTTCTTGCCCTGACGTTCGCTACGTGCGTGTACTTCTTCATGCGTCACCGCGGCCATTTGAAGAGCGAGAACAAGCTGGAATCGCTGGTCTCGCGCGAGTCCAGCTTCCTGTTCAACAATCTGGTGCTGCTGGCCGCCTGCTTTGCCGTGCTTTGGGGAACTCTTTTCCCCGTCCTCTCCGAATGGGTGCAGGGAACGAAAGTGACGGTCGGCCCGCCGTTCTTCAATCGTGTCAACCTGCCCATTGCCATGTTCCTGCTGCTGCTGACCGCGGTGGGACCGCTGCTGGCCTGGCGCAACACTTCGCTCGAGAGCTTGAAAAGGAATTTTCTGTGGCCCGCATTGGCCGCGCTGGCGACTGCTCTCTTGCTAATCGTCCACGGCATGCGCCCCTGGCAGGACGGTTCGGTGTTCTACTCGCTGATGGCCATCTCGCTCTCGGTTCTGGCGACGGCAACCGTAGCTTCGGAGTTCATCCGCGGCGGGCGCGTGATCCGCGAGAAGACGGGACAGAGCTTGCTTGGTTCGATGGTATTACTGACCCGCCGCAACACCCGTCGTTATGGCGGATACATCGTTCATTTTGGCGTGGTGGTGATCGTCATCGGCATTGCCGGGTCTGCTTTCAACCAGCAGAACGAAGCCCCGCTGGGGGTGAATGGCCGAATGAGCATCGGCCCCTACACGCTGGTGGGCCGCTCTTATACCCAAGACGATAACGCGAACTACGCGAGCGAGTCTGCAATCGTGGACGTGTATAAGGGCGATAACAAGGTTGCCACCATGTATCCCGAGCGGCGGATGTACAAGGCCAGCGGCCAGACGGCTACGATGGTCGCAAATCGCTCCACGCCTAAGGAAGACCTCTATCTGGTTTACGCCGGTCGTAACGAAGAGAACGGGCCACCCATTATCCGCGCCCATCTGAATCCGCTGGTCATGTGGATCTGGGTCGGGGTGTACGTCGTGATCTTCGGGACTGTGGTCGCTCTGCTGCCCAACGCGTCCGCGGTAACACTTCGCCAACCGGCACACGTGCCGGCTGTGGCAGCGGTGGGGGACTGATGCGTCAGAAGCTCTTTAATTGCTTGTCATACGGAGCGAAGCGCGACGGAGTGCAGCGACGGAGCGCGACTCGAGGGATCCCTATCCTCCGCACACTGCAAGTCGCCGCAGTTCTCATCGCCGCCACCTTCCTCCTTGGCGCCGATCCCAGCGGCGCGCGCTTTGAGAGGCTTGGTCACAAGCTGATCTGCCGGTGCGGTTGCAACCAGATCCTGCTGGAGTGCAACCACGTCGGCTGCTCGTATTCCGAAAGGATGCGACAAGAGTTGATCGCGAAATTGCAGGGCCCGGACAGCGATGATCTGGTCCTGCAGGGCTTCGTGCAGGAGTATGGCAGCGTAGTGCTGGCGGCCCCGACCACCACCGGTTTCAATCGCGTGGCTTGGCTTACGCCATTTGCAGTGCTGGCGGCGGGCATGTTCGCTGTGGTATCCGTGGTCCGGCGCTGGAAGCTGCGGCAAGCGCGAGTGGAGGGGTCGACGGCTGTTCGGAAGCCGGATAGGGAACTGGAGAACTTTCGTGAGCGCGCCCGCAAGGAGACAGAGATATGATCGTACTCCTTTGCCTACTGCTCACGATTATCCTTTTCCTTTATACCTTCTTCATAGACATTGAAATTTCTGCTGGGGAGGAGAAGACGCGACTTGCCTACCTTTATGAGCGCAAGGAAGCGATCTATGAAAACCTGCGCGACTTG
>DASQXC010000136.1:0-3536 GCA_035639935.1 Terriglobales bacterium | reverse complement strand
AGTCCCTGACGGGCATGTTCCGGAACGCCAGCTTTGCTGCCAAGACCGCCTTCTCCTCGCGTTTTCCGATGTCTTGTTCGGTCTGAAGCCCGCGGACACCCAGCGACTGCAACTCTTGGACATCCTTGTTGTCGAGCAGGCAATCCTCCCTCGCCGAGCGGCTAAGAGCTGGCTCGATTCCGATGTGGACATTAGCAACCTGTTTTTCCAGCCGGCCGCCGCGATTCGCTCGACCCTACATGGTTACAACCCAATTGCCTGCAAAATACTCGCTGTTCTTATCCTCGAGGCAAAGAGAGGCGAGCCGTAGGGCTCAAGAGTCAATACTTCGTACCTGGCGCTGTTAAATAGGAGAGGAGGTCCGGATTTTCTTGGAGTACCTGAAGCAGCTTGGGCGAGAGTTTGTAAATGAAATCATGGTAAGTGGTCTCTTCGTCGCTATGTTCGGTCCCAAGAATGGCATGCTGGATCTCATGTAAGAGCGTCGTTCGTTCCTGTTGCAGCGTTCGCCCGGTTACCAGATAAATGTGACCTTTGGCAGCGCACCAACCTTCTCTTACTGCGCTGTCATCGCATGCCTTCCCAGTGAACTCGGACGCTTCGCCAGCCGTCGGTACCTTTTCGGTCAATTCGATCATATAGACCACCGCGCCAATTTTTATTTGCTGGGGAGGGGTGGGTCGTCGATCCACATCATGGAGCGGCAGCGGTGCGCTGGCCCCGTGCGCCAGAACCAGAGTCGACAGCAGGATCAACTGCTTTAGCATCCAGATATGGACAGATGATATGCAGAGCTCCGCGGCACTTGTAGTACCCGCGGCGGTACATCGTGCGTGTACTTCTAAGAACAGTTGAGTTTCCCGAGGGGCTAATCCTGCCAGACGAGGAAATCCGGACAGCCCAAGTAGAAACATTAGCCTTCGCGCACAGCAGACCAGGCCGCACAATGACAGACGTAGCGCAGGAAGTCCCAGGAGTAGTCGCCTTCGCGATGCCCGTCATCCCAGTGAAAGCGCAGTCCGTACTTGCCCGAGGGTCCCAGGTCAGCGAGGCGGATTGGGCGAGAAGCGCCCGGGGTGCTGGCCTAGAGCGGCGCGGCGAGCGCACACGCCGCGCAGGGACAAACCACGCGCAGGTAGGAGAAGCTGTAGTGACTGCGGCGCCCATGTCCACGCCCGTGCCGGCTGCGAGTCGCACCTGGACCGACTTCGGCTCGGCGCTGCCGGACATGGAGGGGATTGTAAGGCGACTCTTCCGAGAGCGCCGGGGCACTCTTTCCACGTAAGAGCACCAAGCAGATGCTCCAGGCGAGCCGCATACGAGCTCGCCCTTTTGCTATACTGCCGCGCGCTCCAAACCCTTCAGGAGGTGAAAGGATGGCAAAAACAGTCAATTGCCGGGATGTAGGCGTGGACTGCGACTTTGTCGCTCGGGGGGATACTGAACAGGAAGTTTTGCAGCAGTGCGCCGAGCACGCGCGCACCGCACATGGGATGAGCGAACTGCCGGCGGAGCTCGCCAGCAAAGTCCGCGCCGCAATCCGCGACGAGGCAGCATAGGACTCTCAGCCCTAGGCGGTGCACCTGAACAGCAACCCACCAAGGCGCGCTCCGCGCGCCTTTCCTTCTCAAGCACAACAAAACCAACTTACCGCACCCTTCTTGGGCAAGATTTTGTGGAAATCTGCTATGCAGTTGAACCTGCAGCAACTTGCGAGCCGCACAATTGCATTGACTTGAACGCACATACCGCTAGCCTTGAAACATCTCCGGCTATCTCCAGCTACGAAAAAACGGCCGCGTCTTTTTTGCCTGAGTTTTGGCGTAGCGCGCCTGGCGCTCTACCGGATCGTGGAAAATCTGTCTTCGAGCTCTGCATGCTGGTGATTGTGCGTCTGATGTTATCCACTCGACCATCGCCGCAATTTTCTTCTGCGCCGTCGGTTGGCTCGTCTGGCAGCATTGCGCCCGAAGCGGTGCAGCGTTTCATCAATGACCAAGTGAGGAACGGAGCAGATCGTCCGCTAGCTGGAGGTTCTGGAAACAGACCCCCAAAAGCGTTCGGCATTGCACGCGGTCAACGTCAAGTTCGCCGGACCCGGTGATGATCGAGGAAGCCGGCGCCTGCAGTAGAAGTCTAATTCCTGATTTTGAGAAGGAGAGACATGAGCAGCAAATTTTTGGTAGTAGCACTAGCATCCACACTCATGACCTGGAGTGCGGCCGCCCAAACCTCGGCCACGTCGGAGACTTCGGTTTCAGGCTCCAGCCAAACATCGGTCTCCGCCCAAGGCAGCGGACAGGTGGATTCCAAAGCAGCTGCGAGTGTTTCGGAGAACGCCAGCACTAGCCAAACCGACCGCGAACAGGAGTCGAAGGGCGGCCAGAGCCACGCTTCGACCCCCAACCCAACCAATTCCGCGCCCGCCGAGGGTAGTTCTACGGCAAACCTTGCCAGCGGCACCACCATGAACGCAGTTCTGACCAAGAGCGTGGACGTGCGCCATGCCAAGCCAGGCGATGAAGTCGAAGCCAAGATCACGCAGGATGTGAAGTCCGATGGCAAAGTCGTCATCGCCAAGAACTCCCGGCTGATCGGGCAGGTGACCGAAGCCAAGGCCAAGGGAAAAAAGGAAAAAGGAGAGGCGAACTCCCAATCCTCGCTGGGTATCACGTTCGACCATGCTGTGCTGAAGAACGGCGAACAGATGCCGTTGCACGTCGTGATCCAGGCGCTCGCAGCCGCGCAGAGCAACGCTGCCGCAGGTACCGCTCTGGAAGAACCAACGGGAGCGTCCAGGAGTGGCGGAGCGCGTTCTTCCGGAGGTCTGGTGGGCAGCGTGGGGTCCGCGGCGGGTGCGACCGCGGGCGCGGCCGGCGAGCTCGGACGGACGGCGGGCAGTGCGGTCAACACCAGTGCGGGTGCCGCGGGCTCAGCGGCAGGCAATGCGGGCGGCGCTCTCACTGCCAGCGGGCAATTGACTTCGCATTCCACCGGCATTATCGGCCTCAGCGGGCTGCAACTTGCAACCGACGCCGCGAGCAGTGCGCAAGGCTCGGTGATCACCTGTGGTACCAAGAGCGTCAAACTAGATAGCGGCACGCAGCTGCTGCTGCGCGTAACCAGCGAATAGCTCGCCAGACGAAGTAGATCCAGAACCACTTGGAGTAAGAAAAGGCGCGCCCCGCGCGCCTTTCATCTCAAAACCCAGCAGAATTCAGGGGTACGGCCAGCCGCGTCCGGTCGCACGCGAAGACGAGCTGCCCTTTGTGCTCCACTCAGCTTCTCACGCAAACGTTCGCCTTGGCACCGCGATCCATTTCATCGAGTGAGCGTGGTCCTCAGCGGCGACGTGCTGAATATCGAGTTCCGCGACGGCGGGGAAACTCAGCCATGGAAGGTCACGGTTGGCTAAGTGGATTGGCTGGAGCCGAGCGAACGTGTCCACGCGCGGTGAACATCGGCATGAGTTCTCCTTTTTGGATTGCTCTATTCAGAATTTCTCACCGCTGTTTTCCGAACGGCCCGCAGGCGCA
>DASQXC010000135.1:0-5071 GCA_035639935.1 Terriglobales bacterium | reverse complement strand
CGACTCCCGCCCCAAGCAGAAGCTCCCCGACAAGGCCGGTGCCTACTATCACTACAGCCTGGCGCACATGTACGAGGAGTTGGTGTCTGTCTACGGGCGGGCGGAGTACGCGACCAAGGCTATCCAGGAATACCGCGCGGCGATCGAAAATGACCCCGGTTCCGAGTACCTGAATGCAGGACTGGCCGAGCTGTACGCCAAGACCGGCCGCATCCGCGACGCTGTGCTGGAGGCCCAAGACATCCTGAAGCGCGATCCCAACAACCTGGAAGCCCGCAAGCTGCTGGGCCGCATCTATCTGCGGTCGCTGGGCGATCTGCAGGCCGGAACGCAGTCCCAGGAAGTGCTGAAGCTGGCCATCGAGCAGTTCCAGAAAATCGTGCAGCTTGAGCCCAAGAACGTGGACAACCACCTGCTGCTCGGCAGGCTATACCGGCTCAATAGCGATTTGGTGAAGGCGGAGAGCGAATTCAAAACCGCCATCCAGATCCAGCCCGATTCGGAGGAGGCCCTCAGCAGCCTGGCCTATTTGTACAACGAGGAAGGCGATGCCGGGCGGGCAATCGCTCTGCTGAACCAGGTCTCTTCTCCCGCGCGCAGCGGCAAGGTTTACGCCGCACTCGGCTACAGCTACGAGCAGCAGAAGGACTACAAGAAGGCAGTTGCCTCCTACCGCAAAGCGGTCGAACTGGACCGTGACAACTTGGACTCGCTGCGCGGGCTGGCCCAGAACCTTTTGAACGACGGGCAGTACGACGCCGCCCTGGAGCAGTACAAGGTCATAGCCGACGCCGATCCCCAGGATGCGCAGTCCTATGTTCGCATGTCCGAGATATATCGCCGCAGGGGCAAGTACGATCAGGCGCTGGAGATGCTGAAGAAGGCCGAAGGCCTGGTACAGGATTCACTGGAAGTCCCCTTCAATATGGCGCTGGTGTACGACGCCCAAGGCCGCTTCGACGAAGCCGTTACTACGCTGCAGCAACTGCTGGACAAGACCGCCAAGTCGGACGGCAATTACAACACTGGCGAGCGCAATAACCGCAGCGTCTTTCTCGAGCGCCTGGGGACGGTTTACCGGGAGCAGGGCAAGACTCAGTTGGCGCTAGATACTTACCGCAAAATGCTCGACCTGGGCGGCGACAACATCTCGCGCGGTTATCAGCAAATGATCGATACCCTGCGCGAGGCCAAGCAATGGCCGCAGGCCACTGCCGTCGCGCAAGAGGCGGTGCAGAAGCTGCCCAATGACCGCAGCCTCAAGCTGGTGCTGGCGGGACAGTTGGGGGACGTCGGCCAAGTGGAGCAGGGTATCGCGCTGGCCAAGTCGTTGCTTAAGGGCACGGCGGAAGACCGCGAAGTCTATGTCGCGTTGGCGCAGATCAATAGCCGCCTGAAGCGCTGGAAGGAGGCAGAAGACTGCATCAATAAGGCCGCCCGTCTCGCCAGCAAACAGGAAGACAGAGATTATGTCCAGTTTGTGCTTGGCTCGATCTACGAGCGGCAGAAGCGCTACGATTCGGCGGAAGCTGCTTTCAAGAAAGTGCTTGCCAGCGACCCCCGCAGCGCCATGACCCTGAACTATTTGGGCTACATGATGGCCGACCGCGGCACGCACTTGGAAGAGGCGCTGGCGTACATCAAAAAGGCCGTCGAACTCGATCCCCAGAACGGCGCCTATCTTGATTCGCTGGGGTGGGCCCACTTCAAGCTGGGCAATTACGATCTGGCGGAAGAGAACCTGCGTAAGGCCTCCCAGCGCATCGGCAATGATGCCACGGTGCAAGACCATCTTGGCGATCTGTATCAGAAATTAGGAAAGTTAAAGCAGGCCGCCGCCCATTGGCAGCGCGCGCTCGAGGAATGGGCCAAGACCATCCCCGCCGAGGTGGACCAGGAAGACGTAGCTAAGGTGCAGAAGAAGCTGGAAGCGGCACGGGTCAAGCTGGCCCAGCAGGCGAGGTAGTCCCGACGAATTCCTACGGCGAAGTGCCTGGCCCTGTGCAACCAGATAATGGTTCTGTCATCGCGCTTCCTCGGGATGACAATTCAAGAAAGCGCCTTCATGTCACTGACCTACGTGCAGTGTTAGACTCGCCTTATGCTGGCCTCCTACGCGGTGGGTGTGGAGCAGAGCCGAGGGCGGCGCCATCCCGAGCCCCCGCATCCCTACCGTAACGATTTCCAGCGCGACCGCGATCGCGTCATCCATTCCCGCGCCTTTCGGCGGCTGGAAAACAAGACCCAAGTATTTACCCGCCGCTATTCCGACCACTTCCGAAACCGGCTGACGCACACCATCGAAGTGGCGCAGATTGCGCGAACTGTCGCCGGGGCGCTGGGGCTGAATGTTGACCTGGTGGAATGTCTGGCGCTGGTCCACGACATCGGCCATCCGCCGTTCGGCCATGCCGGCGAGAAGGCGCTCGACTCTGTCATGCGCGCCCACGGCTTGTTCTTCGACCACAACCTGCATGCGCTGCGCATCGTCGAGGATTTCGAACTGCGCTATGCCGATTTCCGCGGCCTGAATCTGACATTCGAGGTTAGGGAAGGCATCATCAAACACTCGCGCGATTATTCCGCCGAGGAGTTTCCCGAGTTGGCGGAATACCTGCTCGACCAGCGGCCGCCGCTCGAAGCCCAACTCGTTGACCTGGCCGACGAGATCGCCTACCACACCGCCGATCTCGATGACGGCGCCGAGGCTCGCATTCTCGGTGTCGAGGAAATCCGCGCCGGCGTGCCGGTTTTCGAGAGCTTTTACCGTGAAGTAGACAGACGCTACCCGGATGTGCTCCCCAAACTCAAGTTCAATGAGGCACTGAAGCGCGTGCTGAACCTGCTGGTGACTGACCTGATAGAGAACACAAGAGCGCGCCTGTCTGCGGCCGGCATTGAGAATCTGGAGGACGTACGGCGATACTCGCAGCGCCTGGTGTCTTTCAGCCCTGAGGTGGAGGGGTGTCGCGATCAGCTCCGGCAGTTCCTTTACGAGCACCTCTACCTCGACCCCGATTTGAAGCCGGAGAAGGATGCCGCCGAGCGTACCGTACGCGAACTGTTTGAGTACTGGACGAGTTGCCCCCAGGCGCTTCCCGCTACCTATCAGGAAAAAACGCGCTATGAGCCGTTATCGCGGGTAGTCTGCGATTACATAGCCGGAATGACCGATAACTTCATCCAGGAGCAGCACGCGGCTTTGTGCGGAAAAAGGACGGTCGTGCGGTAAATTCGAAACACAAGGTCCCTCCACTCGGACTCCCGCCCCGGAAAGCCCTCGGTCGGGATGACAGCTCTTATTTCTGAGGTGAAGAGATCACTTTGCCGTGTATGTCAGCCGGTAAATGGCGCCGTTGGTGTCGTCGCTGATGTACATCGAGCCGTCGGCGCCGATCACGATGCCCACTGGCCTTCCCAGCGGCCGGGTGCGCTTGCTGGCGCCGGCGGGCAGCCATCCGGTGATGAAGTCTTCCACTCCCTCGGGTTGCGTCTGATCTTTGAGTCTGATGTGCACGATTTTGTAGCCCGTGGGGATGCTTCGGTTCCAGGAGCCGTGGTATGCCACAAACAGGTCTCCCTGGTGTTGCTTGGGAAACATGCTGCCGTTGTAAAAGGCGAGGCCGAGCGGAGCGGAGTGGGCCTGTAGATTGACCTTGGGAAGAACGACACTCGAGCAGTGCGCGGGCGCGTCTTTGGAGAATTTTGTGTCTGGCACGCGATTGCCATAGCACCACGGCCAGCCGAAGTCGCCGCCATCCTTGCCCAGGTCGAGGATTTCATCGGGTGGAAGATCGTCGCCCAGCCAGTCGCGCCCGTTGTCGGTCGTCCAGACGGTCTGGGTCTTAGGGTTGTAGGCCAGGCCGACAGCATTGCGGATGCCGCGAGCGAAGATGCGCTCGCCAGAGCCGTCGTCGTTCATTTCCATCACCGCGGCGCGGCGGGGGTCCTTCTCGATGCAAACATTGCAGCTCGATCCTGCCGAGGCATAAAGCTTGCCATTGGCGAACAAGATGGTGCGGGTCATATGCCCACCGCCGCTCCCAGGCAAGGTGGCGATCTGCTTCGGATTGGAAGCTTTCAGGTGAGCTTCATCCCAGTCGTAGCGCACAATCTTGTTTACCTCAGCGATGAAAAGCGCACCGTTGTGAAAGGCAATCCCATGAGGGCCGTTAAGGTCCTGTAGCACAGTCACCACGCGTTCGGCTTTCCCGCTGTGACGAGAATCCGGTAAAGCCAGTACCGTGCCTTCGCTGGTTGCGGTCGTTATCAGCACACCACCGGGGCTGAAGGTCAGCATCCGCGGTGACTGTTTTGTATCGGCGAAGATGCTGATTTGGAATCCCGACGGAAGGCGCAGCTTACTCACGTCCATCTGGGCGGAAGCGCGGATAGACAGGACAATAAAAATCAGCAAAACGGCTTTACGCATCGCCTGGTCAGACGCCATCATCCCCTTACGATTCTGAAAGCCACAGAGCAACAGAGGCACAGAGAAAAATCGAAAATTCTCTGTGGCTCTGCGGCCAAACTTCTCAGCTTGCCTTCTTCAATCGCACCGCTGCTCGCTTGCGCGGCAAGGCGTCCGGCCGGCCGATGCTGACGTAGATGAACCCATGGTCCGACATGGTTTCAGGATTGTAGAGGTTACGGCCATCCACAATGATGGGGTACTTCAACTCGGCGTAGAGCCGATCCAGATCCAGGCTGGCGAACTCTTCCCAATCAGTGAGAATCAGCAGGGCGTCCGCCGAACGGGCAGCCTGGTAAGCGCTTTCCGCAAAAGTGACCTGCGAAGGCAACTCGGTACGCGCACGTTCCATGGCCGCGGGATCATAAGCTATGACCTCGCACGCCTCTTTCAACAAGCATTTGATCACGGCTACGGCGGGCGATTGCCGGATGTCGTCCGTGCCACCCTTGAAAGCCAGGCCGAGTACCCCCAGGCGCTTACCCTTTAAGGTCCAGAGCGCGCCGCGGACCTTGCGCAGGAATCGTTGCTGTTGTTCCTGGTTGATGCGAATCACTTCGTCCAGCAGGCGGAAGTCATAGCCGCAATCGTGAGCCACCG
>DASQXC010000134.1:0-5478 GCA_035639935.1 Terriglobales bacterium | reverse complement strand
GGACGCGGCGCGGCGGGGAAAACTTGGGGAGCGGATGACTCGGATCGGGCGCCCAGTCGCTGCGAGCTTCCGATACCTCGACAAATCCTGCGCGCAGCGTCAGCGATGGATGTCCGGTGAAGTTAGAGATGGTCAGCATTTCGTCGCGCAGCGAAGGCACCAGCAGCAGCTCCACCTGCGCGAAGACGCGGGCCATCTCGTTTGCGACCTTGCGCCGGAAACGGTCGCTCTGAACAAAATCCACGGCCGAGAGGAAGCGCGACTGGCGGAAGGTGTTGGGCCACGCATCCGGCACCTGGACCTTAAGTTGGTCCACCTTGTGGCTGAGCGTGAGTTCTTCGAATGCTGCCGCGGCTTCAGCGAACAGGATCAGATCGAGCGAGTCATACGGCCACTCCGGTATGGAAACCTCAACGGGAACCATTCCGACCCTCCGCACCGTGGCAAGCGCGGCGCGGTCAACGTCGGTGGCCGGACCCTCTTTCATCCATGCGGGAAAGTAGCCCACGCGCAGCCCTCGCACGCTTTCGCTAGCGTTATAGTCGAGTGCGCTGGGCACGCTATTGAGATCGCCCGCGTCAGGCCCGGAAATCGCGTGCAGGACCAGCATCGCGTCTTCCACGTAGCGGGTCATGGCTCCGAGTTTATCCAGCGACCAACAAAGGGTCATGGCGCCGGTACGCGGCACCCGGCCGTAGGTAGGGCGCAGCCCGGTAATCCCGCAACGCATCGACGGCGCAACGATGCTGCCTCCGGTCTCGCTGCCGATCGCGAAGCCGACCAGGCCCGCCGAAGTGGCCGCGCCCGGTCCGGCGCTTGAGCCCGACGCCCCCTCTTCGAGCAGCCACGGATTCATCGTCTGTCCGCCGAACCAAATATCGTTCAGCGCGAGCGCGCCCAGGCTCAATTTCGCCACCAACACCGCTCCGGCTTGGTGCAGGCGTTGGACCACAGCGGCATCCTCGCGGGGCACGCGGTTTCTGAAAGGCTCCGCGCCATAAGTGGTAGGAATGCCGGCAGTGTCGAGCAGGTCTTTGGCGCCCCAGGGAATGCCGTGCAGCGGTCCGCGATATTGGCCGGCGCCGATCTCCTGGTCAGCTTTGCGCGCCTGCTCTTGTGCAAGCGCTTCGATGAGCGTGATCACGCAGCGCAGCTTGGGATCGAAGAGCTTCAGACGCGCGAGATAAATGTTCGTCAGCCGCTCCGACTTGAGCTGGCGCGTCTCGATCCAGCGCGCCAGATGGGTCACGGGGGCGAAGGCAATGTCCTCGTCGCGGGAGGGCAGCGGTCCTGGATCAGGCTTGGTCCAAACGAACTGGTCGCTTCCGGGCGCCGGCTTCTGCCCCGGCAGGAGAGGGTTCCAAAGCGAGTAGGGAGCGACGGTTGGTTCTATTTGGACTGTGCGCGGCCCTGTGCGCCGCTCGTATAGCGGCGCCATCGCGCTGCGCCAGTTCCCGGCAGCTTGGGCGCGCTCGGCGGCGGTCATCTCGACGCGCACGAGTTTTTCAGCTTCCGCCAGCGTGGCAGGCGAGACCGCCGGCCCTACAGGCGGGGCGGTGCCGAATGCCGGTGGCGCTCCCGGCGGCGGTTCTTTGGACTGTTGCGCCTCAGCACGAGAAGCAATCATCGCCGCCAAGGCGCTCAAACATGCCTGGGCCAGAAACTGCCGGCGTGATTCTGACATGCGATTTCTCCGTCGCAGAATCTGCCATTAAGAATAATTATTGTGAGAGACAAAATGGCGGTTTTCAGGCTAATTGGTGAGAAGTCCTTAGGGCTGTATTGGCAGTGCTCCGGCCATGACCGGCTTGGGGTGGACCGAAGAGAATGAGCCGGAGCATTGCCGATACGGCGATTTGAGCGCAATCGTGACCGCGATTACCGCAGGAGGTATCAGCCGAATCGCTAATCCACCTTCTTCTAAGCTCGCTGTTGCGCCTTCACCTTCGCCCACCTGGCACGCTGCGCAGCCGCCATCCTCTTCCGTGCTGCTCGGCTCACATGCTGCGCTGGCTTGGAGGTCTGGTTTGGTTTGGTGCTCGCCTTTGGTTTCATCTTCCCTTGTGCCCAGCGCTGCTTCAGCAGCCGGGACAGCTTCCTCCTGGCGGCGCTCATATGGCGACGAATGCCTTTTGGGAACGCTGGCGTCCCGATCTACTGCAGCGACGGCCAGGTTTGGCATTCCGAGACGCTGAGGGTTGCCGTGAGCGGCGGGCGGGCATTAAACCGAATCACCCCGTCCGAGGTCGAACAGAAGCTTCGGGTTCCGGTGTTGGCGTTTAACGGAGTACCAACGACGACGTACTCCTTACACTGCTCGTGCGCGCAGACAGCGTTAACGTTGAAACGGAATCCTGACTTCTCACACCATTTGCCGACCGCACAGCCGGGAGGATCTGGAATGAGGCCGGCGTGGTCAGCAGAGTAGTGAGTGGGGTAACCGGGACTTGGGCCAAGCCTGGCCAGATCGGGCGCAAAGCCTTTTTGGGGGTATGTGGCTGCATACGTCATCTGGGCGACGTTCAGCACCCGCAGCGTACCCACAGCAGATGCTTCATTGGCGGCGATTCGAGAGCGTAGCAGGTTAGGTATGGCGATTGCAGCCACGAGTAATACGACACCGGCATCCACGGCGGCACTGGTGCTTACGCCGCGGATGGCGGTTTCCTCGCCATAAGCGCACATTACCGCCGGGGTGTTTTCTCCGGACAGTTGCGCGAGAGGCCGCGCGATCTCCGGCGCCAGTTGCTGCAACCGAAGAGCGGTCATAGCGATCGGGTCCTGGTACAACAAGGCAGAGACACCGGACGGGTGTCCTGGCGGCAGGGAAGCCAGGAACCTGCGAGATTTGCCCAGCGATTCGCCGGTGCGATGGAGTCGAACTGCTTCCATGGCCGTGTCCCGGCTCGACGCGATGACGAGGTAACCGTCAACAAATGCATAGCCGATTTCTGTTGTCGTTTTTCCGGCAGGAATACGGAGCGTGTGGTAAGTGACCCCCGATTCTTCGAATTGCTGCGACCTTAATTGCATCGCCGCCAGCAATGTGCTCAACGTTTGCTGCAGACGGAGAGGATCGTTGACTCGCAGGATTGCCTTCCAAACGGGTGCGGGCGCAGTGACGTTGTCGATCTCAAGGGTGACCTCGCCGGCAAGTAGGCGCAGCAGATCCTGCTGGAAGCTGAGGTTCAATGCCTGTTCGAATTGCGTGATGGAGGCGAACGCGCTGGGATTGGTTGCCGTGGCGAGTTCCCGAACATCTTCGAAAATCTGCACCGGGTTCGAGACTACGAAGGAGACGGCCATTATCGCCTTGGGCGACGCAAAATCGAGGCTCCCCAGCGGCGATGGCGGTCCTAACCATGATGCTATTCCGCGGCGCGGGCCGATGAAGCTCAGTTCCGACTGGCTGACGTCCTGGCCGGCGACATTCGTGTGCTCCCAAATTAGGTATTTCATCTCGGCAAAGCCGGTGCGCTGCAGAGTCGCGAGGTCCTGCTTGTTGCCGGAGGCAATCTTGCTGAGAATTTGTTGCAGATCGGTGGCGGCAACGATGGTTACGCCATCTTCATATGCCTGCGCTACACGCTGTCCGAAGGCGGTAGAAACGAACTCGCGGCTGCCACCGTCGAGGCGAGTATTGAAGCTGCGCAGTGTGGCTACATCCAGCGCGGCGACCACGTAATCAGGACGCACCAGCACTAAAACGTCCTGGCCCGCGGGCCTGTCCTGCGCGGCGGCGAGTTCCTGCAGGTCGAGAACCCGCACACCCGGCTTCGACTTGGGACTAAGATCTCTCAGCGCCTGCTGAAGTGCCGTTTTCAACCCTGGTTTCTTGATTTCAGCAACGATGAGCAGACTGGGATCGCGGCGACCCATTGCGCCGGAAACGACAATCTCGTCACCCAGGTACTGCGAGAGTTGATAGAACTTTTCGAGTGAATCCTCAATCTTAGTGCCGGTGACGGCCACCCCGCCCTGACGCCACCACCTTCGAACTGCGCTGCTCTGCTGCAGTTGCTGGCGGAAGATGTTCAGCGCCTGATGCGCGGCGTCGCCATAGTTAGGCAGGGCGGCGTATGACACGGTGGCTTCCGGCAGAAGCGGCAAGAGAAGGCTGTCGCTGCGCGGCCGCGGAAGGTGCACGTCGCGCTGGAGCTTTTCGAGCAATTTACCGAACTCGGTGAATAACTCGGGATGCTGCGTCAGCTCCCGAGCCCATTTCGCATCGGGTGGTTGGGCGGCCTTCGGAGCTTGGCCAGCGCAAGCTGCGGCAGCGAGAAGGAGCGGGGCGAAGATAGCCACCCAATTGATGAAAGAACGCCCTTGAAGTGGGCGGATTCGTGCCATGCCATTTATCCGGTTTGGAACGAGTCAGCATAGACTGCTTTGGCGACTGACACAAGAAGAAGTCTCTTCCAATACAAGATGAGCCTGAAGAAGGCATCGGTTTCCAATACAAGATGAGCCTGGAGCAGATGGCATGCTGAGGATTGACGATCAGTGTGCGAAGCCGAGACGTTGAGTCTGGATCAGATCCGGGCATTAAGCCCGAACAAGGTTACGGCCTTTGAACGAGTCGTTCCGCTGATTACGCCGGAACTATTTCTTCTCGCGACGGTTCGCACGGATGATCTCGAACTCGGAAGGCGAATGGCAGAAGCCGGACTTCGGTTAAACGAACTTGAAGACTTCGCTACCACGCCGCTCGAATCGCCCGAAAAGCTGCGCTTTTGAAACGGTGTTCTGCTACACGGCATGTTGAATTCGTTATGTAAATTGGCGTCAAATCGCCTTTTCACACAAGTAATCCCTGTGCGACCTTCATCTCGCTTTTACCCATTCCCGCCACAGCAACGCAGCTAGAAGGGTCGTTCCCCAATACACGATTCAACCACTTCTCCTTGAAATTTCGCGGCTCGTAATCCAGGTCGTACATGGTTAGAATATTATGGCCGTTGTGCGCGAATCCTCACCACGAATCGCCAGTTGTTGAAGAATCGCCTTATGGCTAAGTGGCCGGGGTCCAGGATTCAGTGCATCGGAACTTTCCAGGCTCATACCGCGTATTTCCAAACTAAATCCGCGTGGGGGCACACACATGACATCGCTCAGGCGTAACGCCAGAGTTGCAGGGCTTCTTTATCTCACACTCCTGACCGCTCCCCTGCGGCTCATCTACATTCAGGACAAGTTGATCGTCAGCGGCAACGCGGTCGCGACGGCCGACAATATCGCCGCGCACCAGACGCTCTTCCGCCTCGGCATTCTCAGCGATCTGTTCACCGCGACGATGGCCATCTTTCTCACCCTTGCGCTGTATCGGCTGTTCAAGGTCGTGGACCAGGGCCTCGCCGTCGTTATGGTGATCCTCGGCGCCCTGATGGTGACACCCATCTATTTCCTCAATACCATCAACGACGCGGCTGCGCTGCTGCTGGTGCGCGGCGCCGATTTCCTGGCGGCCTTCGATAAGCC
>DASQXC010000133.1:0-6479 GCA_035639935.1 Terriglobales bacterium | reverse complement strand
GGCGGATCAAGGTCCCGGCCCCACCGTCCCAGATTAATGCCGGAGATAACCACTTCGCGGAAACCTGCGGCCATCAGCGCATCCATCTCGCGCAGCACGTCGTCGCACCGCAGTGACCGGCTGTGCCCCCGGACAAAGGGAATGATGCAGAACGAGCAGCGATTATCGCAGCCATCCTGGACCTTGAGGTTGGGACGTGTTTTGTCGTAACCAAGGCCGTCGAACACCGGCGCGGCCATCAGTTCGGTATGGGCGAAGATATCGCCGACGTAAACGGACGGGCTGAATAATGCTCCAACCGGCAATAGTGGGCCCTCGGTCGCAAAAGCGGCAACCTCGGTTTGACAACTGCCAAGGATCTCGCCGACTAGGTGTTTGTGCGAGTTTCCAATCACCCAGGCGACGCCCGGCAGCCGCTGGAGTTCCTGAGGGGCTCGCTGGGCATAGCAGCCGGTGACCAGGATTCGGCACTCAGGATTTTCACGATGCACGCGGCGGATGGTGGCGCGCACCTCCCGGTCCGCCTCGGCGGTGACCGTACAGGTGTTCAAAACCACCACCTCGGCCTGTGTGCTGCTCGTGGCGCGGCTGAATCCATGTCCCAAGAGGTCGCGCTCTAAAGCGGCGCCGTCGGCTTGAGTGGCGCGACAGCCGAAGTTCTGCAGGTAGAAACTGGACACGTGGGTGTATTATATCAATCGATGTCGAACTTCTCTGCGCGCCCAACCTAAACCGCTGCTGGTAGCATGCTAGGGTGCACTGTGAGCGGCCAATTCTCCCGGGAGTCTCATATGAAACGTCGTATTTTGCTGGTGGACGATGAACTGGCAATCCTACTAACACTCCGCGCAATCCTGGAGATGAACGGTTTCGAAGTCGATACCGCATCCACTGGCCGTGAGGCAATCGCCAAGCTGCAAAATGACGGCCAATACCACATGGTGATCACCGATCTGAAAATGGAGAGCGACACTGCAGGTCATGAGGTGATCCGCGCTGCCAAACGGCTCGAGAACAGCCCGGCGGTGGCCATCCTCACCGCGTACCCTAGCCTGGGCAGCGGATGGAAGAGCGAAGGTGCGGATTCCATGCTGGTCAAGCCCATGAACACCGAGGACCTGCTGCGGCAGATCGAGGTTTTGTTGATCCAGCACGAGGACCAGAAGCAGCAGTTGCAACGGGCGGCGCGCGCCAGCAGCAATAAAGGCGTTAACCGGCGGGCCAGTTAGCGAGTACCGAGACTGATCTCATCCCGTAGCCCGTAAATCATCAAGAGCACACCTGAGTGTCCACACCTGCATGATTTCTCAGGCACTCGGATGCCGCGGGCACACGCCCAGTTTTCGTGGCCCAAGACTTCGCCCTGAGAGAAGCTGAAAATCAGGCGCTGGCTGCAGCGGTGCGGCGCTGCTGGAAACACTCCCGACAGAATACCGGCCTACCCTGCGTGGGCTTGAAGGGCACGGTAGTTTCCTTGCCGCACTGCGAACAGATGGTGCGCGTCTCTACCTTCTGATACGAGCTAACCGTGGCAATGTTGCCGACGGAGGAAGCGCGCTTAGCCTTGCAGGCCTTGCAGCGCTTGGGCTCGTTCTTGAACTGCTTGTCGTGAAAGAATAGTTGCTCTCCGGCCGTGAAAACGAACTCCGTACCACAGTCCACGCATTTCAACAGCTTGTCCTGGAATTCCATGGAGACCTTTCCTCTCCCACCCGTGAACTCCCGCTCCCTCCGACAACCGGCGGGTGGCGCGCCCGCCGGTGCCCCCACGAAAAGAGCGGGGTAATTCCCCCAGCCACTGGAATCGGCCCTCCCGGGCGGCGTCGCCCGCCCGGGTACTGCCCGAAACGACAGATTTACGACTGCGGAATACTCACGGGCTGGATGAGGACGGGCCCGCTCCACAGCGCGGCCCGCAGGCTCTAGTCTTGTTCTTTGCGTGCTTTTTTGCGATTTCGCTTGCGTGCCAGGGCTTCCTTGGCGCGGCGTTTCTCGCCCGGTTTCAGGTAGAAGGAGTGACGCTTGACCTCCTTAATGATGTCTTCCTGTTGAACCTTGCGTTTGAACCGACGAAGCGCGTTCTCCAGGGACTCGCCCTCTTGAACCCGTACCTCTGCCAACCCGATCCACCTCCAACCGGTCCCAATTTTGGACCCGTAAGTTATTGCAGCGTTTTTGTAGCAAGTCAAGAGGTTATTTTCAGGGTTAAGCCAGAATTTCGCGCAGCCACTAAAAAATGAGCTTACCGGCGAATTGCACCTGCCTTGGTGCATAAGTGCTGGTCGGGACCAGGAACCTGGAGGTTCTAGTGTAGTAACCTGGGTAGTGACGGGCGCCGACGCTCTTGTTACCCAGCACGAACTCCCCTGCCGAATTGATCGAGCCGTCATCGGTGATCACCATCCGTTTATTGCTGCGGTTGAACAGATTAAAGCTTTCAGCCATCAGGTCCAGCTTGAAGCGATCCGTTAGAAACAGACGCCGCGAGAGACGAAGGTCCGTGGTAGCGTAGTTGGGGCCAATGTAGGAATTGCGGCGCGCACCGGGTAGCCGGTCGTTATACGTGTTGTCGTCGTGATTGGCGTCGCCGGCAATACGGGCGTCCACCGGCCGGCCGCTTCCCGTCGTTACAATTCCTGCCAATCTCCAGTGATTGAACAGGCGCCGCAGCGCCTCCTGCGTACGGTCGAACGGATTCAGCTCGCATACCCAGGAGGCGACCAGCCGATGCCGCTGGTCGGTGACGCTGTGTCCTCGATCGCTGGCCGGGTCATAGGAGTTCTGCACGTTTCCGGGACGGCCCACCACCAGCGCGTCCTGCACATCATCGAATGCCTGTGCCCAGGTGTACGCCAGTCGGAAGTAAAGTCCGAAAGTCATCCGCCGCTGAGCTGAGATGGTCAGCCCGTGATAGACGCTGGAGGCTGCGCTCTCAAACTCGTTGATGGCGCCCAGTCCCGGAATCGGGCGCTGCAGCGGATTTACGCAAGGCGGAAACGGACAATCAAGCGTGCGTGTGAACTGCCAATCCGCAAACGAAGCCACCGTGTAGTGATTGCCCAGGAATTGCCTGCCGCTATCGTCGAACACAGGGTAAGTCACTGCGGTGGGCTTAGGGAGGTTTACGTCGCGGGCTCGGATCAGGTGTTCTCCATGCAGGTACAGATACGATACAGTGGCGGCCAGCTTCTTTCCAATCTCGCGCTCGACGCTCAGGCTGGACTGCGTCACGTACGGAGTCTGGAACCAAGGCGAGAAAGCCGACACATCGCTGTTGAGATGTCCTATCAGGTCGGTAGGCGGCGTGCACACACGGACTGCCGCCGGACAGGAGACCAGCGGGTTGGGATAATGCGGGAAGATCTGGCGATCGTAGAAGTTGGTATTGTTTAGAAAAAGATGCGTTTGGCGCAAACCATTGTCGGTTTCAATAGCCGAGTTGTAGATCTGCGGAATGCGACTGTAAAAGATGCCGAAACCAGCGCGTAGCACCAGCGGGTTAACATCGCCCACCGTCCAGGCGAAGCCGGCGCGCGGAGCGAAGTTGTTGGTGTCCAGAGGCAGCTTGCCGGTATCAGGCCACAGCGGATTTGTGACCAGATTTGCGCTGTCGAAGGTTTGCAGGTCGTAACGCACGCCGAGCTTCAGCGCGAAATGCCGATTGATGCGAACGATGTCTTGAACGAACCCGGCGTACTCGGCGGTGTCGGGATGGGACTCCGCATCTCCGAAATTTTGCAGATAATATCGCGGCACTTGGTGCGCATAGGCGCGTAACGGCGAGAGCGGCAGCGCGCCGACCTGCGGCACGAACGTGAAGGGGTTGACCTTGATCGTCTCGAACAGGTATTCGCCACCGAAGCGGGAAGGGAAGAAGTTGTAGATCCAAGTCTTGTGGAGGTCGCCCCCAAACTTCCACTGCTGGCGCCCTCGTTCCACGGTGATGGTTTCCGCTAGATGGAGACGGTATTCTCGTGTGGTCCGGGGCAGGATATTGGAGCGGCCGAGGCCGTCAATCACGCCATAAATTTTGGTCAGCGGCTCGCTGGAATTGGCGGCGGAAGTCTGCAGGTCGCGTGAAAACTGCAATCGCATGTGGCTAGTGGCACGTGGGGAGAGCGCACTGATCAGCGACACGACGGCACTCTCCGTGCTCACCCGTTCTTCACCGTTCTCTGAGATACCGAAGTTGGTCACCGGGCTGGCAGGATCGAAGAAGACGTTGTTCTCTCCGTAATAACGCGACGTGCCGAGGCGCGCGCTCAGGTAATGGTGCGGCGTGAGCACAAAATCCAGCTTGCCAAACGCCGCATTGCCCGCCAGCACTGAACGGTAAGCGCCACCTAATTTCGTAAGAGCAGCCGCCGTGGCGAACACCAACTCCTGGTCCGTTGCTTCGTAATCCGTAGTCTTGGGGACCACTGCCGTGGCGCCGTTGGCGAACTGCACCACCGTAGGCACATGGAAGATATGCTGGTCGAAACCGGCCAAGAAGAATGCGCGGTTGCGCTTGATGGGACCACCCAGGGTGAATCCGAACTGCTGCTGGCGGTTCGGCGGTTTGGCCGTCAGGTGGGCATAGCGGGCCCCGAGGCGGCCGTCGCGATAGTAATCGAACAAACTGCCGTGCCATTGGTTGCCACCGGAGCGCGTGACGACATTTATTACGCCGCCGCCGGCGCGGCCCACTTCCACGCCATAATTGCTGGAAAAAACGCGGAATTCCTGAATCACCTCGTTTGAAAACTGGTAGGGAGCGCGATAGCGCCCGCGTGCCTGACTGAAGAAGGCATTGTTGTTGTCCACCCCGTCCACCAAAAAGCTGGTGTGATAGCCGCGGATGCCGCCAAAGGCGATATCGCCGTTGGAGGCAGAGGTCAGGCTGCGCGGATCCTGGGTGACTCCAGGCGTGAGCAGAGCTAGATCACTGAAACGCCGTCCGTTCATTGGCAGGTCGCTGATGGCGCGCTCGTCGATCACACTCGACACGCCGGCGGGCAGGGTCTCGACCGCGGGCGTGGCGCCAGAGACGGTCACCGATTCGTGTGTCCCGGCAAGCTCCAGGGGGATCGCCAGGTCGAGTTCGCCTCCGACCTCCACTTGCAGGCCGGTGCGCCGCAATCTCGCCATGCCCGGAGAAGTTACTTGGAGCGCGTACTCGCCTGGCAGCAGTAGTTGAAAAGCGAACAGCCCTTCCTTAGAGGCAATAACCGAGCGTTCCACACCAGTCTGCGCACTGATGAGCCGCACCTCGGCTCCGGCAATGCGCGCCCCGGTCGCGTCGGTGACAACTCCACGCAGAGCGCCGGTGGAAGCATCCTGTGCCTGGACGACAGCGGCCAGCAATACCATAATGAGCGGCAGGTCGAGAGCGAGTGTTCGCATGTGAAGCTCCAGCAGGCGACCAGGCGCTCGATCTGCTGTTCCGAGGTTCGTGGCAGGGCACGACTAGAGTCCTGCCGAAGAAGCTCACAAAAAACGTGGGCTTCAGCCCCTGAACTCCGAGCACTGAGCCTGCAGAGTTCTCTGATACCCTCGCGGCGAGAGTACAGCTGTGACTGAGGAATTTTTTTTCGAAATCAGAACAGGGGCTCCCCATTGTGCAGATTCGGGGAGAGTTGGGACTGAGAGTTTGCCGCGCAACTCCTCAGCTGTTTGTTCTAAAAATCGAACAGGGCTCCCGCGTATGCCTTTCGCCGCAAACTGCCCATCAGCAGCTAAAAATAGCTTTACAGAGGGATTTGACGCCTGTACAAAGTTGCCGCTGCGAACCGCAAGCAACTGGTGCAACTGTGGGCCGAAGTCATCCGGGACAAGCGCGTGTTACCTTCTAATTTTTCCGCTTCATGCTGAGAGCGAGATGATTCGCCCTTACAAAGGAATCCTACCGCAGGTGCCGGCCACCGCATTCGTGGACGAGTCGGCGCAACTGATTGGCGACGTTGTGCTCGGCGAGCACGCCAGTATCTGGATGAATACGGTGTTGCGCGGCGACGTCAATTCCATCCGCATTGGCAGTTACTCCAACATCCAGGATCTCTCGGTACTCCATGGCATGCTGGGCGAGCACAAGGTTACGGTCGGCGATTGGGTGACGGTGGGGCATTCAGTTACGCTTCACGGCTGTACTATCGAAGACAAGTGCCTGATCGGCATGCGTTCGGTGATCCTGAACGGCGCGATCGTCGGGACCGGCTCCATTATTGCTGCCGGAACGGTTATCCCTGAGCGAACCGTGGTCGCGCCCAACTCGCTGTGGATGGGTGTGCCCGGCAAATTTCGCAAAGCCTTGGGCGAGGCTGATCTCGAGCTCATCCTGCGGTATGCCAAGAACTACCTTGGCTACAAGGACCAGTACCTGCGCGAGCGCGGCGGACAATGATGGCAACCATCCAGCAAAAAACCGTGGGCATCCTGCTCTTCCCGGAAGTCGAAGTCCTGGACTTCTGCGGGCCTTTCGAAGTGTTTTCGCTCACCCG
>DASQXC010000132.1:0-5077 GCA_035639935.1 Terriglobales bacterium | reverse complement strand
CCAGAAATTGGCCGATTTTCGCGAGAGACGGTGTTCGCTGCTCAGTACCCTTCGAATCTCGCTCTCCGAAAATGTTTCCCGCAGCCAGGCGATCGCCGGCTCGTCCCCATATTCCAAGATCCGGTAAATCGTGTAGTCGGGATGGGATTCGGGGCTGAAAGTCTCAAGGTTGATGTCCCAGAACAGATCTTTTACCTGCGGGGGGATCACGAACCACTATTTTATGCCCTCTACACACACATCCGACAGCCTTTGCGTGCCATTCTTGGCTTTAAGCAACGAAATGAGTTTGCAGATCGGAAGGCTAAGGCTGTCGTGGCGTAAAAGGGCGATTACCTCGCATTTAGGGGCCCACCCTTGGCAAAATCGGCCAAAACCACCCCAACAAACAGGATTTCCGCTTGCCAAGGCTTCGGGCCGAATCTTGTCAAGAGGCCAAACTTTAAGGATTCTGTGTATCTGCTTGAATCCGACCAAAATATAATTTTCTCAAAGTGAGGGTAAAAGCCTGGCCAAACTGTCATAATAAAAATAGGAGACAAGAAAAGCTTCCCGTCTCGCATATCAGTACTTTCCATTCCCAATACAGGTGATTCGTGCTCACACGCCCAAGCGCCCGGGCCAATGGGCGGAGCTGCAGTTCTTGATGCCTACTGCGTGGGGGCGAAATATCCTTTGCGCGCACGCACGTGGTACTTCTTGTTGTCGGCTACGATTTCGATGCTGCGGTAGCGTCCGTCGGCCTGGAAATCCGCGGGTTTGTAGGCCACGGCGTACTGGCTGCGCAGTTCGTCCTGTATTTCGGCGAATGCCTTGGAGACGTCTTCGATCTTATACGGGAAGAAGGCGCGGCCGCCGGTGGCTTCGGCCATCTTCTCCATGATCTTGTCGCCGCGCATCTTGATGTTACTGACGTTGGTGCTGATGGCGTAAAGGATGACCTCGGCGCGCTGCGCCATCTCGATGGTCTCGCCCATGCTGACGCGGCTCTGGTTGTCTTCGCCGTCGCTGACCAGGATGATCGCCCGGCGGATGGGGCCGTTGCCGTGCGCTTTCATCAGCTTATCCCGACAGGCGTAATAGATCGCGTCGAACATTGCGGTGCCGCCGCCGGGGCGCAGCATACGGACCCCGTGTGCCAGCTTTTCGGCGTTGTCGGTGAGGTCCTGGGTGACCTCAGCGGTGGTGTCGAACCCGAGCACGAAGGCCTGGTCCGACTTGGGGCGAATGATCTGGGAGAGGAAGTACATCGCCGCTTCCTGCTCGAAATGGAAGCGCTCACGGATCGAGTTGCTGGCATCCACCAGCAGCCCCACCCGCAGTGGCAGGTCGGTCTCGCTGCGGAACGCCACCACCGACGATGGCGGCCTGTGATCATCGAGCACGCGGATATCGTCCTTTTTCAGGTCCTTGATGAAATGCCCGTGCTTGTCGGTGACGGTGAAGATGACGTTCACTTCATCGACCCGCTTGTGCAAGGTGGCGATCGCTCCAGAGTCGTCATCCGCAACCTTGGTCGGATCCTCAGACTGCTTGGGCACAATGGGAGAGGCAAAGTTGGAGGGCGCCGCTTTCTCGGCAGCCGGCGGATTACTCGCTGGAACATCGCTGGGACTCTGCGCTGCCACAGCGGTCACAAGAATGCCGGGAAGGAGCAACAAGGAAAGGATTTTCATCGCTGATCGCATTATAGCCCCGATTCAGACGCCTTCCAGGTGGCTGAGGAAATCCTCCAATTCGGCCGGCAAAGAGCGCGCAAAGGCGAGTGGCGTGCCCGAGCTGGGATGTACGAATTCGATGGCGGCAGCATGCAGAAAGTTTCTTCCCGGCGTCAGCCTGCCCCCGCTCGTATCCTGCAGTTCCCGCGCGGCACCATACAACCGGTCGCCCACCACCGGGTGGCCCAGCGAGGCCAGATGTACCCGGACCTGGTGCGTGCGTCCAGTTTCGATGTTCAGCTCCAGCAGTGAGAACTTGCCAAATCGCGACGGAATGCGGCGCAATACGCGCCAATGCGAGACAGCTTCGCGTCCCGTCCGCGAGCGGGTGGTCATGCGTGTGCGGCGGAGGCGGTCGCGGGCGATGGCACTGCGGATGGTGCCGCGGTCCTGCTTTACCCAGCCGTGCACCAGCGCGAGGTACATCTTCTTCACCTCACGCCGCGAGAACTGCTCTGCCAGGCGGCGATGGGTGAGGTCGTCCTTGGCCACGACCATGAGGCCGCTGGTATCTTTGTCAAGCCGGTGAACGATGCCAGGGCGCAATTCGCCGCTGGCGCTCGAGAGCGACCGGAAACGGTGCAGCAGGGCATTGACCAGCGTGCCGCCGCGGGAGCGCACGCCCGCGCCCGCATGCACCACCATCCCTGCCGGTTTGTTGATCACCGCCAGCGCATCGTCTTCGTAAACCACGTCGAGTGGAATGTCCTCTGGGAACGCCTTGAGCGGCGGAGGTTGCGGCGAGCCCAGCAGTTCGATCTGATCGCCTTCACGGAGCCGCAGCGCGGGCTTGGCCTGCCTGCCGTTCACAAGCACCTTGGCGTCCGCAATCAGTTGCTGGATCCGCGCGCGACTGGCCTCGGGGACCTGCGAAGCCAGGAAGCGATCCAGGCGCTCGCCCGCGTGCTCCGCGGGAACGATCAGCTTAGGACGGAAGTCATCTTCTAGCACAAACCAAGGCCTTTACCACGGGGGAAAGTGAAAAGCGCAAAGCAAAAACGGGTGACTTCCCATCGAGGTTAACCAGACTATATGTCATTTGTAGCCGTTTATGACATAATATTGCAAGTCTGTCGCAGAGGAGAAGGGAGGATGATTTCAGAAGCTCGGGTACGGATTAATGAAAACGGTCGCGTGGTGATTCCTGCTCCTTTCCGCAGGGCGCTTGGTGTTGGCGTCGGAGATGAGGTCCTCTTGCGAATGGAAGATGGCGAATTGCGGATCACGACATTGAAACGCCGCCTCGAACGGGCGCAACGCCTCGTGCGGCAACATGTAAAACCAGGGACATCACTGGTGGAGGAGTTGATCGCCGAGCGACGCGAGGCGGCCAGGAATGAATAGCATCGTGCTGGATGCTTCCGCCCTCCTCGCAGTTCTTAACCGTGAACCAGGCGCCGAAAAGCTGACTCCGGAACTGCTGAGCGGGGCCGTTAGCAGCACGGTCAATTTGGCTGAGGTGCACAGTAAGCTTGTGGCCCGCGGCCTCAGTCCTGAGGAAGCCTGGGAAGCTGCTGTTAGTCCTATTCGGGAGGCTATTGCCTTCACGGCCGAGCACGCGAAGTCCGCCGGCAGCCTCATTACCCAGACCCGCGCACTTGGCTTGTCATTGGGCGATCGGGCGTGTTTGGCGGTCGGACTTGCACTGAGGGCCCCTGTTTACACAGCAGACAAGTCCTGGAGGAGTTTGAGAGTGGGCGTCCGCATCCAGATCATCCGCTAGTCTTAATCTTACTAGCAGCTTCTTCAAGAGGTGCGATCTCGGGGCGAGGGCTGGGGCGCAGCCACAGCAAGCCGCCGGCAATTACCAGAGCAATGGCCAGCAGTTGGGTGCCGCTCATCAGGCCGTGCAGCACGCTGCCGCGTTCCGGGTCGTCGCGCAGGAACTCGAGGAAATACCGAGCGAAACCGTAGACGAACATGTACGTGCCGATCACCTGTCCGTCGAAGCGCTTTCGTTTCAGCACCCAGGCGAGCAGAAAGAAGTTCCCCAGCTCCAGCACCATCTCGTAAAGCTGGGTGGGATGTAGCGGCAGGCCAAGCGGGGTTCCCACCAGTTGCCGCGCGAGTGGGTCGGTGAAGGTGAAACCCCAGGGCAGGGCGGTAGGCTTGCCCCAGCAGCAGCCGGCGGCAAAGCATCCCAGGCGTCCGATCGCGTGGCCGAGGGCGATGCCGGGCGCGAATAGGTCACAGGTTTTCAGCACCGGGAAATGATGGCGACGGATGTACCACCAGGCCACCAGCACCGCGGCCACTAGTCCGCCCGACCATACTCCACCGGCCTGCAGCGTCGCCAAGCTGAAGATCTCCCCAGGGTGGGCTCTGTAGAAGGCCCAGTTGTTCGCGATCAGCAGCAGTTTGGCGCCGATGATTCCGGCAAGGATGGCAAGAATGCCGAGATTCCAGGTCCTGTCGGCATCCATCCCGTTGCGGGCGGCATACCGCACGCTCAGGGCCAGCCCGACTAAAAGGCCGACAGCCGCCAGGAATCCGTAAGTCGGAAGCGAGAAACGGCCGAAGTGCAGCAGAACCGGAAACACTGCCTTCACTTAGATGCGAGTCTCAGCCGCCGGTTGGCCCTAATGACTTTTGCCGCGGATCTCAAAGATGCTTACCGCCGAGACGCCGAGTCCGCCGAGGAACCATTTCCTTTTAGACCGGCGTTCTCTGCGTCTCGGCGGTAATTCTTAGTTTTGATCCGCGTTCATCTGCGACGTAGACATGGGCGCAGAGATAAGAGAAGCCGACCCGCTGGGCGGTGGGTAAGACCGTTTTATGAACCCGTCCTAAGACGGTGGAAGCTCCCCGAGGCCCTTTAGGCATTTTCCGCGTGGCGGAACAGCTCACCAGGCCAGATGGCGAGTCGAGCTCCCTTTCATTGACTGTTGGTTCAAAAAAACGGCCTCCAGCCTCACCAACTTTGCAGGCCGGCGACGGGTGGAATGCTAGAAGAAATCTGGAGTAGATGGCAAGTCTCGGGCGCAAATAGTTGGCACCAGAGTTGCAGCGAATTCAGGGCAGCCGGTCGGAATCGCGCAGAGGCAGCAACTTGCGATCGCGGAAATGGTAGGGTCAGCCCGAATATACCAAGCGGCGGCAAAACCACACGCAAGCGGAAATGTTTACGAATTCCGCCAACGACGGGCAAGGGATCCCTGTGTCCAGCCGCTGCGCGATATCAGACTGCCGCTCGATAGAGATCGTTTTCGCCGTTGTCCCGCCCGGTGTCTTCTCGCAAGGCTTCATCGAGTGCGCCGGAGAGGTTCATGGCACGGCGATTATAGTCGGTCGCCACGCTGTCATACTTGCGTTTCAGCACGTGGAACTCGTCAGCGATATTAAGCGCGGCCAGCACCGCC
>DASQXC010000131.1:0-3596 GCA_035639935.1 Terriglobales bacterium | reverse complement strand
AATGTGTCAGCGGAGGTTTGCGCATAGCGTAGCAGTAATCGTAAAGTTCAGCCCGCTGACACGAAGACGGTCAGCGGGCTTTTTGCTTTTGGAAGGGGAAGGGAATGACAGAGATCGACTTCGACAAGATGCGCGGCCTCGCTCCCGCCATCGTGCAGGACGCCGCCAGCGGAGAAGTGCTGATGCTCGGCTTCATGAACCGCGAGGCGCTGGAGAAGACGTTAAGCACCGGCTTGGTGACCTTCTTCAGCCGCACCCGCAACCAGCTCTGGACCAAGGGCGAGACCTCCGGCAACCGATTGCAGCTCATCTCCGCCACGACCGACTGCGATCGCGATGCCCTGCTGCTGCGTGTCCGCGTGCTCGGAGATGGCGTGGTCTGCCACACTGGCGCGCGGTCCTGCTTCAGCGAAGCACTGCCTCTGGCCTGTAGAGACGCAGCATGTTGTGTCTCTACAGAGGACGGAGGCGCACGATGAAGCTCCGACTCGGCATTCCCAAGGGCAGTCTGCAGCAAGCTACGCTGCAACTGTTCGCCCGCGCCGGGCTTCAGGTATATACGAACGACCGCTCGTATATGGCCACCACCGGCGACCCCGAGGTCGAGTGCATGCTCATCCGTGCCCAGGAGATGGCGCGCTATGTCGAACATGGGGCGCTTGACGCCGGCCTTACCGGACTTGATTGGGTACTGGAAAGCGGTCTTGAAGTCGTGACTGTGGCCGATCTTGTTTACGCCAAACACAGTCGCGGCAAAGTGCGCTGGGTGCTGGCCGTACCTGAAGAATCGCGCTACCAGCGCGCCGAGGACCTGGAGGGCTGCATCATCGCCACCGAACTGGTGAACGTCACACGCGAGTATTTCGCGCGCAAGAGCGTCAGTGTCCGCGTGGAATTCTCCTGGGGCGCGACCGAGATCAAGCCGCCCATGCTGGCCGATGCCATCGTTGAGGTCACCGAAACGGGCAGCTCGCTACGCGCCAATCACCTGCGCATCATCGACATCGTTCTCGAATCGAACACTCAAATAATCGCCAACAAGCAATGGTGGTCGGATAGCGAGTGCCGTTGCAAGATCCAAAACTTGGCGTTGATGCTGCGCGGGGCAATGGAAGCGCAAGGCCGTGTCGGGTTGATGCTCAACGTGCGCGCGGCCGACCTCCCCGGTGTGCTGGCCGTGCTGCCGGCGCTGCACAGCCCCACAGTGTCCCCGCTCAGCGATCGCGACTGGGTGGCGGTCAACACCATCATCGACGAGCACCTCGCCTGGGAGATGATCCCGCGCCTCAAAGCCGCAAAGGCAACCGGAATCGTTGAATACCCGCTGAACAAGGTGGTGATGTGATGCGCGTGCTGACCGGCAGAGCGGCGGAAAAGCGCATTCGCGAGCTGGCGGCGCGGGCCTCGCGCTTGGAGGCGGTCGAGCCGCGGGTACGCAAAATCATCGCCGACGTTCGTCGGAACGGCGATCGCGCGCTAGTGAAGTACGCGCGCAAGTGGGAGGGCCTCCAGGGCGGACAGCCGTTGCGCGTTATCCCCTCGGAAATCCGCGCTGCGTGGAAGGCTGCCAGCACTGATTTCCGCTCCGCGCTAGAAAAGGCCGCAGCAAACATCCGTCGGTTCTGTGAATGGCAGAAACCGGCCGAGTGGATGCGGAACAGGGATGGCATCTTGCTCGGCCAGTTGGTACGGCCGCTGAAGTCGGTCGGTTGTTATGTTCCGGGAGGACTTCACCCGCTGCCTTCGACGTTGCTGATGACCGTGATTCCGGCGCAGGTGGCGGGAGTGTGCGAGATTCGCGTGGTCTCGCCCAACCCACGCCCCGAGACCTTGGCCGCAGCCGCGCTTTTGGGCGTGACCGAGCTTTACCGCGTAGGTGGAGCACATGCGATTGCTGCGCTGGCTTATGGCACGCGAACTATTCCGCGTGTGGACAAAATCGTGGGGCCAGGGAACGCTTACGTCACGGCTGCAAAAAAGCTGGTCGCCTTTGACTGCTCGATAGATTTTCTTGCTGGGCCGACGGAAGTGGCCATCGTAGCAGAGCGTGGTGAAGCGACTTTCATGGCCGCCGACCTTGTTGCTCAGGCGGAACACGATCCCGAGGCGCTAGCCGTTTTCATCACCAGCGCCCGCGCTTTGGCTGCAAAAGTCGCGGCGTGCGCCGATGAACTAGCCAAGACTAACGAGATTGCCCGCAAATCACTGGCGAAACATGGCGTGGCGCTGGTGGCGTCCTCGCACGCGCAGGCACTGGACTGGGCGAACGCCATAGCGCCGGAGCACATCACGGTGGCGCGCGAGGATGTACCTGCAGTCCGTAACGCGGGATCGGTCTTCGTCGGCGACGACTCGCCCCAGGCAGTGGGCGATTATGCCTCCGGTCCCAACCACGTGCTGCCCACTGCCGGTGCGGCGCGATACCGCGGCGGGCTCAGCGTATTTGATTTCTTGAAGCTGATCACTGTGCAGGAGCTCTCGCCCCAGTCGCTCCGCCGCCTTGCCCCGGTCGTAACCGGCTTGGCGGAAGCCGAGGGCTTGCGCGCGCATGCCGAATCGGTGCGCGTGAGGTGCGCCCATGCTTAAAGCGCGCCAGGCGGTCCGCAGGCTCAAGGAATACCATCCGCCACTCGGCGGTCGCGTCGGTCTGCGTCTGGACTTTAACGAGAACACGGTTGGGTGCTCGCCACGCGTGCTCGAGCGCCTGCGCCAGTTGCAGTGCGACCAACTCGCTCGTTATCCCGAACGCGAAACTGTGGAGCGTCGGGTGGCAGCGCATCTCGACCTTGATCCTGACGGCGTGCTACTGACCAATGGAGTGGATGAGGCCATCCACCTCATTTGCGAGACCTATCTCGAGCCTGAGGATGAGGTCCTCATTGTGGTGCCGACTTTCTCGATGTACGAGATCTACGCCGCCGCTACTGGCGCGCGGGTGATCACCATTTCCGCCGGCCCGGAGTTTCGCTATCCCACCAATGAGGTGCTGGCGCGCATCTCGTCTCGTACTCGTCTCGTGGCTATCGCTAATCCCAACAACCCCACCGGAGCGGTCGTCGCCCTGAGCGATCTGCTGCGAATTCTGCGCACCGCGCCAGATACCGCAGTGCTGGTGGATGAGGCTTACTTCGACTTCTATGGAGAATCGCTGCTAAACGAGGTTGGGCGCTATACAAACCTGTTCGTCGCCCGCACGTTCTCGAAAGCGTACGGACTTGCCGGCTTGCGCATAGGGATGCTGGTGGGCAGCCCGTCGCAGATGGCGACGGTCCGCCGCGTCAGCTCGCCCTACAATGTGAACGCGGTCGCGCTCGCCTGCTTGCCGGAGGCGCTCGCGGACCAGAAGTACGTGCGCCAATACGTGGCCGAGGTCCGGCAGGGAAGAGAACGGCTGGAGCAGGAACTGCACTCCCTCAGGCTGCGATTCTGGCCGAGCCAGGCGAATTTCGTGCTGGTCCGCATCGGAGAGCGACATAATGCCTTCGTGCGGGCCATGCGCGAGCGCGGCGTCCTGGTGCGCGACCGCTCGCGCGATCCCGGTTGCGAGGGTTGCGTCCGCATCAGCATCGGGTCGAATGCGCAGACGGAGCGGCTGG
>DASQXC010000130.1:0-4314 GCA_035639935.1 Terriglobales bacterium | reverse complement strand
GTGTCGAAAAACTTCTGGATGTCCACTTCCACCAGCCAGCAGCCACCCAGAGCCATCGTCTGTTGCCGCAAGGCCTCCAGCGCCTGGTGCGCCGAGCGTCCGGGACGGAAGCCATACGAGCAGTCCAGAAAGTCCTGCTCGTAGATGACCTCCAGCACCTCGCGTACGGCGTCTTGGACCAGCTTGTCCTCGAACGCCGAAATCCCAATCGGCCGCGTCTTCCCTTGCCCCTTGGGGATATGGACACGTCAGAGCGGTTGATGGCGGTACCGCTGCGCTTTCAGCCGTGCGTGTAGCCCCTGGAGATTCGCTGCCAGCTCCCGCCCGTATTGCTCCTTCGTGACCCCATCCACGCCTACCGCTGCGTCGGCCCGTTGCCGGCGATAGGCGCGTTCGAGGGCCGGCACATCGAGCAAATGCGCCAGCGCGTGGAACCGTCCTTCCGGTTCGCGTTGCGCTCGTTCCACTCCCTTCACAAGTCCCGGTGACATGCCATCCAATGTCGAGGCATTGGCCATGGTTCCCTCCTGAAGTTCCCATCACCACGGGCAGCCTTTGCTCTGCCGGGTCCGGCTGCCACGCCGTTCCCCGACTTCGACGCTCCTATGCCGCCCTCCGACTCCCTGCCTCCTTCGGCCATGGCTCTGGTTCCCCTTGCCGCTGGCCTACCTCGATGCGGGCGCTGGTTCTGTACCCCGCAGGGCCGACGACACGTGCGCCCGCAACGTGCCGTGCGTCGGAGACGGGTCACCGGCTCTCCGCAAGACCGGGATGTGTCGAGGAGAGGCGAGGGCCTCCCAGGTTACGGGACCGTCCTCTTCATACGTGCCATGGTCGAACACCCCGCCGGAGACACCCCCCTCCTCGCCTAGACGACACGTATGCAAAGGGGGGTTGTTGCCTTCAGGTAAAACAGGACCCTCGGCCTCCGGGAAGACTATAGGTTTCGGGGCCGCATGCCCCATGGCCCACATGTTCGCACGCCTACGCATCGCCGACCACATTTCTGGGATCGTTGCCAGGCGTCCTACCGGCTCAGGCGGGCTCACCCTTGGCCGGGCGGGTTTTGCACCCGCTGGACGACAGACGAAGTTTCCTGAAGTTATCGCATCCTCCTTCCCTTTCGACCCGCATTGCCTGGTCGCACTGATTTTCCTATACTCTCTCCTGAGAGGTATGCGTCGCGCGCTCGTCTCGCATCGAGCTGAGGCGATTTTCATGGGTGAAATTCATCTTGAACCGGCGGAACTATCTCGATTTTTTGGCGATGGCGACGAGATGCACCTGATTCTGAATTTTCTGCTCGCGGAGCACTTGGTGTCGGCCATCGTGCACGAGAGTGCGGAGCCATTGCGCCGAATTTTGGGAGCTCTGCCGCAGCTCCCGGCTAATACCGGGTGGGCCAATTTTCTGCGCAACCATGACGAATTGGATTTGAGCCGATTACCTTCGCACGAACAAGAAAAGGGGCTTTCAGCCCTGGCGCCCGAGAAGGCCATGCGCATTTACAATCAGCGCGGTATGCGACGGCGACTGACGTCAATGTTCGATCGAGACCGTCGCCAGATTGAACTCCTCTACAGCCTGCTTTTCGGTCTGCCAGGCACTCTAGTGCTGTTTTACGGAGAAGAGATTGGAATGTCTGAGAACCTCGAACTGCCCGGCCGCTTGAGCGTGCGCACCCCAATGCAGTGGACTGCCGGCGTGAACGGAGGCTTTTCGAGAGCTGCTCGCGAACATTTGGTACGGCCAGCATTTGCCGCCGAAGCATCAATTTCGGGACGCACCAGCGTGGAAGAGCAGCAGAGAGATGAGACATCGCTGCTCAATTGGATGAGAAAGCTCATCCATGTCCGCCGAGAATGCGGAGAGATTAAGAACTTCAACTGCCGAATGGTGGAGACTGGTTCTCCGAGCGTACTCGGTATTCGGTACGATACTGAGAGGACGACCTTATTTCAGTTCCATAACTTATCTTCCCACATCCTGTAGTGTCCCCGTTGAACTCAGCGGTCCTGACAGGCCGAACCGGATCGAAGTTCTCGGCGGCGATAATGTTCAAGACGGAAACGGAAAGAGAATCTCTCTGGGACCGTACGGGTATCGGTAGATTCGGTTTGAGCAAATCGAGGCGGGTGCGTGCGGCAGTTAGTATCGCCGCTGGCTCAGTGATAACTGCCCCTGGAAAATCGTCGAATTCAATCCAGATTGACTGGGGCTAGATGACCTGCGAGGTCCGAAACGCTTGATCGAGGCAGCTTGTTTCGATTGTGGCAAAGAGGAGGATTATGGAGAAAGAACTGGCGAATTCAGTCGTGGTCATTACCGGTGCTTCCAGCGGGATTGGACGCGCAACCGCGTTGGAAATGGCGCATCGTGGAGCGACCGTGGTTCTGGCAGCACGCCGCGAAGATGCCTTGCGCGAACTCGCTGCTGAGTGCGGTCCTGAAGCGCGAACGCTGGTTCTGGCGGTCGATGTTACAAACGAAGCATCAGTGAAGGACCTCGCCCGGCGCGCCGTGGAGAGTTACGGCCGCATTGATGTCTGGGTGAACAATGCAGCGGTGACGCTTTTCAGCAAATTCGAGGAAACACCGCCAGAGGAATTCCGCCGCGTCATCGAGACCAACCTCTTTGGCTACGTTCACGGCGCCCGGGCGGTGATTCCGTATTTTCGCGAGCAAGGACGTGGAGTGCTGATCAATGTCGGATCGGTCGTCTCGCGCACCGGCGAAGCGTACACCAGTGCCTATTCGACGTCGAAATTTGCAATTCGAGGACTTGATGAGTGCCTCAGGCAGGAGTTGCGCGACAGCGGCATCCGCGTTTGTACGGTTTTGCCGGCCTCCATTGACACTCCTCTCTTTCAGCAGGCGGCGAACTACACGGGCCGCGCGATAAAGCCGTTGTCGCCGGTCATCGAACCCGAGCGTGTCGCTCGTGCGATTGCCACCGTCGCCGCAAATCCGCGGAGTGAGATTTTCGTAGGTCGTCTGGGCCGGATGATGGTCTGCTGGCATGATGTAGCGCCCGGGATGTATAGCCGATTCTTTGCGGAACGAATCGAAAAAGATCATTTTCAGAATGCGCCCACAGCGCGAACGCAGGGCAACTTGTTTGCGCCGATGCCGGAGTTCGCGACTGTCAGCGGTGGCTGGAAGAAGCGTCGGCCTGGGAATGGACTTCGCATCGCCAAAACATGCTTGAACTTTGCGGTTACCGCGGCGGCGGCGTGGTGGGTACTGCGAAACCAACGCACGATTCGCAAGAGACTGACCTCCGTTTTGCAGCGGACAACAGCCGCGATAGCACCATAACACAGCGGGAGGGCCAAGTGCTTCGCCGAGGATGGGTTGAAAGCAAATGGACGAAGGTGAACGGCATCACGATGCACGGGCGTGTATCGGTGAACCCGGTTCCAGTTGACGCGCCAAACGTGGTGATGATCCACGGGATTGGAATTTCCAGTCGCTACTTCCTGCCCACAGCAGTCCTGCTTTCGCCTGAGTGCCGCGTTCTCATCCCAGACCTTCCCGGTTTCGGACTCAGCGAGAAACCAAAAGGAGACGGGGAGTTGCACGTCAAGGGCCTTTCCGATTGGCTGGCCGCCTGGACGCGCGCTTACGGTCTGGAGAGCGCCGGAATTATCGGGAACTCCTTCGGTTGCCAAATCGCGGCCGATTTCGCCAGGCGCTACCCGCAAATGGTAGAGTGCGTTGTGCTCGTGGGACCGACAACCGATCCGCAAGGAAGTTCGTTAAGAGAACAGTTACGGCGCTGGCATCAAAATGATCCCCATGAACCGATTGAGAAACGGTACATCTGCTGGCGTGATTACCTGGATTGCGGTCTTGGCCAGGTTGTGCGGTCGTTTCGGGCCTCGCTAGCCGATCATATTGAAGGCAATCTTCCCCATGTTAAAGCACCCACTCTGGTGGTGCGAGGATCGCGTGATCCCATTGTGCCGCTGCGCTGGGCCGAAGAAGCGACGCGTCTCTTGCCGAATGGAAAGCTGGTAGTGATTCCGGGAGCGTACCACACGGTGAACTTCAGTTCCCCGCTGGAGCTGGTCCGGGTGATGCGCCCGTTCTTTCGTGAACATCTGAAGCCGGGAAGAAAACCGGTAAACTCGAACACCTTCAGCACTACGCAAGCCGTATGAAAGTCTCCCGGTATCTTGCGGACTTTGATTCTTCCACTGCGATGATGCGCGCTTTAGGCCGTTTTCTTTGTGGAAAGGATTACCCAATGCTCGGCCAGCCATCGCCCTTTCGCGCGCCACTCACCGCAGTGAATTGGCTGCCGCGCTGGGGG
>DASQXC010000129.1:0-4276 GCA_035639935.1 Terriglobales bacterium | reverse complement strand
CCCGGCCGATCCCAAGCGTCCCAACAACCTTTGGGACCCGTTACAGGGCGATCACGGAGCGCACGGCGAATTCGACGCTCGCGCCAGCGAGCGCAGCGTCCAACTCTGGCTGGACACTCACCGTCTATGGCTTGCCCTCGCTGGACTTGGCGCCGTGGCCAGCATTTACGGTATCTTCAAGAAGCCGGAAATCGGAACTGCAGGGCGGCAGAAAAAAGCGGCCTGAGGCAGTAGGCGCTCACTTTGCGAAGCGTGACGCCTGGCCCAGCCTTGCTCATGCGCTACGCGCCACGGCGGCCCTGGCACGTGTATCGATCTGCTTGCCGTTCGACTTCGCCACGTGCCTTCGTATGAGCCTTAGCTCCTCCGATACGACCCTGACTGCCTCCAGCCAGAAATCATTGCGGCGACGTAGCAGAGCCATGAGTTGCATTCGGTCGACCGAGGCAAACTCGCAATCCTCCAGCGTCTCCGCCGTCTTGCGGTACGGCTGATCGGCAACGGTGGCCAAGAGCCCCAGAATGTGCCCTGGACCGACGGTGCGATCCCAATGCTGTCCGTCTTCGCAAGCATGAGAGAGTCGCACCTTGCCTTTTCGCAGCACCAGAACGTGGGTCGGTTGCTGGCCTTGCTGGAAGAGAACCGTCCCCCGGGGGCTTACCAGGGTGGTGCCCATCTCTTCCAATGCCGGCGCCAGTTTCGTGTGGGACTCGGGTTGTCCGGTGGGCTGGCTTTGATCGGCGATTTTTGCTGATTCCATAATTACCCCGGCTGCGTTGGCGGTGAGAGCTATTTCACATTTAAGCAGTGGTGGAAGCGCCGGGCTTCAGCCCGGCGAAACTGCGCTATAGTCGAGATCGGCTTTAGCCACTGGGCCTTAAGGCCGATCTTCTTTCGGGCGGTTTGGCCTGCGCTTCTCTTTAGAAGTCCGCGTTCTTAGCGGCTTTCGCATGGCGGCCCTATGCCCCAGCGAGCGGTGGCATTCGGTCACATGAAGTAGCCACCGTTGATGTTCAACTGTTGTCCTGTGATGTAGTCTGCATCCGTTGCGAGGAACGCGGCGGCCTTGGCGACTTCCTCCGGAGTGGCGAACCGGCCGAGCGGGATTTTGGCTTTAAGTTTCCCCGCTACTTCTTCAGGTATCGCGGCCACCATTTCAGTTGAGGTATATCCCGGCGCCACCACGTTGGCGGTGATGTTGTACTTGGCCAGCTCGAGAGCCAGGGTCTTGGTGAAAGCAATGATGCCGCCTTTGCTTGCCGCATAGTTGGCCTGACCAAAAGCCCCCGTCTGTCCGACCAGAGAAGCAATGTTGATGATGCGGCCGAACCTCTGGTTCATCATGGCCGGCAGCGCAGCGCTGGTGGTGTGGAAGGTGCCGTTGAGATTGGTGTTGATCACCTCCGCCCAATCCTCTTCCGACATCTTGCGCAGCGTGCGGTCGCGGGTGATCCCGGCGTTGTTCACCAGGATGTCGAGCCGCTGCCATTTATCGATCACCGCCTGCACGATGCGCTGAGCATCTTCTTTGTTGGCGATGTCGCCCTGGACGAGCAGGCAATCGACCCCCATCTCCTCCAGTTCCTTGGCCAGGGACCCCGCGTGGCTTGCGCCGGCACGGTAGTTGATCGCCACCGCCGCGCCACGGCGTCCCAGTTCCAGCGCGATCGCGCGACCGATACCGCGGGATGCCCCGGTGACCAGGGCGACCTTGCCCTTGAGAGGCCCCAGTTCATCGAATTCCTCATCGAACGCCGTCGTCGGCTCCTGAGTGCTGCAACTGACGACTGCGGGGTCCACGCGCATGACGACATACCCACCGACTGCGCCAGCGCCAAAGCCAGGAGCGAAGACCCGCATGGGACGGTCAATCCGCCCTTCCTGCACCGCGTCGGAAATGGCCATGAGGATGCTGGCGGCAGAGGTGTTGCCCACGCGCTCAATGTTGAAATAAATCCGGTCGCCAGGAATTCCGGCCTCCTCGGCCAGGCTTTGCACCATGTTCTTGTTGGCCTGGTGCGGCACCACGATTTCAATGCCGTCCAGAAGGCTGCCCGATCCTTCGCCGTCCGGACGGGGCAGCGCCTTGAGCTCGCGCATCATCTGTGAAAGATAGCGCTGCACCAGGGACTTCACTTCAGGTCCGTAGACGGTAATGTTGTTGTCGAATTCCGGGTTGGGCCAGATGATGGAGTTCACTTCTGACCACGGCCCGCTGGCATAGGTTTGCATCACCTCGATATCGGACTCGGCGCCGGTGGGCGCGGGACCCACCACAATGGCAGCGGCGCCGTCGCCAAAGATCATCCGCGAGGTGCGGACCGTCCCAATCTTGTCAGAAAACTTCTCGGCGCAGACCACCAGCACCGGCCGGTTGATCTCCTGGAGCACGCGCACCGCTTCCGACAAGCCGTAGGGCACGCCGGCGCAGGCGGCAATGATGTCGCAGGATTCGTGAGTCTGCTGCAATCCCAATTCTCCTGAGATCCAGCAGGCGACCGAAGGGATCAGCTTGGTGCTGGTGCAACTGCAAAACAGCACCGCGCCGATTTCGGCCGGTTTGCGGCCGGATTTCTTGAGCGCTGACTGCGCCGCGCGGAGCCCCAGCTCCTCAAGAGAGAGTTCGCTGTAGCAGCGCCGCTCAATCCCCGTCTTTTCAGCGATCTCGCCCTCGGTCATACGCGACCAGCAGTAGGCATGGTTGCGGATCAGGTCGACATTCGTGCAGGGAATCTCGCCCTCGTAAGCGGCGATTGCTTCGATTCGCGGCATGATGTTGAAGCGTTTGCGTACTTCCACCGGCGGATAAGGCTCGATGGGCTTGCTCAAGGCCAGGGTCGGCGGCACAGAGGAAGAAACCGCGCGCGTGTGGCCGTTCTTGCCGTTGTTCTTCTCGTGCTTCACGCGTCGAATGAACTGGAGCACCTCGCTGCTGCGTGGATAGAAGGCCACGACGTAATCGTGGTCCTGCAGTTTGCCCACCTGAATGCACTCACTGTTTGCCGGGTCCCAACGGTATTGATTGTGGAGGACCATGGCCTGGCGCATCAGTGCTTCCAGTTCAGGCACGGGGTGGATGTAATCAATGATTTCGTCGTAGGCATATCCCGGGTAGTCCCGGTCATAGGCCTTGAGGTGATAGGTGTAAGACTCGGGCTTGGCCAAGATCTCAGTGACCGTAGGTTTAATGGCGTGGAGCGTTCCCCCGGCGCTCTGCTGGTTGCGCAATACGTTCAGCAGGACCTGGAAGATGTAGTCCTCTGTCTCCGCATCCCACATGGCCGGCACTGCCTGATAGGTTTTCTCGATGGCCTCTGCCACCCGGGCCTTGTCCCACGGCGTAAAAACTGGAAGAAAGATGTCATCGCGGTACCGTGGCAGGTCGCCCCAGCGTGTAGGGCGTTTCTCATACATAGTCAACACAAAGCGGTTCACCCAAAACAGGTCCAGAGCCAAGTCCCGGCAGATTTCATACCGGGTCTTGTAGCTTCCGGTCTCGATGCGGGTCACGATGTCGTGTTCTCGGGGGGCCTTCTCACCAAAGTCGCGCTTGATGACAGCCATGAACTGCTCAAGCGTGTCGAAAACCGAAAAGTCGAGTTCGGGGAAAAAATTGCAGGGGAAAACCAGCCGACCGTGACAATTGATCACGAAAGGCTTCGTCAGCATGCCTCACCTCCACCGATCAGAAAAAATACTTATGATACCGCCAAAAGCAGGGTTCAACTTTGAGTTTTCGCATGATTCTGAGCGCGGGAGCTGCCGCGCTGGTGCTTGCGGAGCTTAGTCTTTCGCCGAGCTACTTCTGTGAACAACATCTTGAGCTACACACTATGCAAGGGCCAATATTTTCCGGGTTTGGCCGCGCAGCCTTCTGTAATGAAGGTCACACCACTACGTGGGCTGGCTCACACGGGTGAAGCGTCTTTCCGGACGGGCCCTTAACATTCATGAGATCGGTTCTCAGCACTCAGCGCGGTCATCGCCACCACCACCTCAGTTATCGAACTATAATTTTTGGAGTACGCAGGCGCAGAAGAATTAGAGCGCGTGCGAACGTGAGCAGTTGCTCGCCGCATTACGAATCGAGGTTTTTATGGCCGGAATTCTTACTCCTCCTGTTCAGACAGCGCTGTCACTGAAGGATCCACGTTTGTTTCGGCAGCAAGCCTACATTAACAGCGAATGGGTGGATGCCGACAACCGTTCGACATTCGAGGTCACCGATCCCGCTGATGGCTCTGTGCTCGGGCACGTCCCCAACATGGGCGCTGCT
>DASQXC010000128.1:0-9246 GCA_035639935.1 Terriglobales bacterium | reverse complement strand
CGTCTTGCCGTCAGTAACGAACACTTTGGGTTGCGGTTCGCGGTATTCCCAGAGCATCTTGCCCGGACGCTTCAGCCAGAGCACGCCGGATTCGCTGCGCGATACCCCAGCGCCACGATAGATCTCGGTGAAATCAGCCCGGAGCGTCTGCAGATGGTTGTAGCGCTGATCCACCTTGGCGGCGATCTCGGGGACCGTAGTCGCGACAGCGACGCTGCTGAAAACAAGAAGGCATACTGATAAACGCCCGAAGCTGCCGCTCTCCGGGCTGCTGGTTTTCCCTAACCCCCGTCCCCAGCGTCTACGAGCTGCGCGCACACAAATCTCGCCCTCCGGGCTGCGGAAATGGCGGCGACACCAATACACCATCAGGTATACCAGCCGCGTAGCGGCGACATTTGAGTGAGCCCCGGGCGTAAGCCCGGGGGCAAATACATAAGAAATTTCGAACCCCATCCAGGGGTGACGCCGGAAATGGGGCAGGTTCCAAACATAAACGACATCAAAATGCGACAGAGTTGCTCGCTTATTTGGATTCGTTCAGCGGCTGCTTGGATGGTTCCGCTTCCTGCAGTCTTCGGGTAGTGAACGGCAAGTCTTCCGGAACTTGGACCAATACTCGGCCGCGTGGAGTGAGCCGGTATAGTTTGCCGGTCGGATCGCGCGGGACGGAGCGCAGATAGCCGGCCGCCACCATCTCCGCCCAGTTCGCCGGCCACTGCCCGGTGCGCTCGTGGAAGGCGGTTACCAGCTTCTCCAGCAAAGAGACTTCATCATCCACCTGCAGCGCACGCAGATGTTTGGCGGCATTGGCACGGATCTCTTCGCTCTCGGTAGTTTGGTAGAGACTCGACCAGAGGAAACGGGCGGTCTGGGGATCGCCGGCGCGCTGCGACATCTGCGCGGCCATTACCTTCATCCACGGGTAGGCGCCCGGGATGCGGGAGCCGCGTTCGAAGGCATCGGCAGCCGCGGCATAATCATGCCGCTCAAAATAGTGGATGAACCCCAGGTTGTAATACAGCCTCCACTCTGAAGGATTCTCGTGCACGCCGCGTTCGACCAAACGCACGGCAGCATCGGGATCACCGGCGCCCTCCGGCGGCCTCTGCGCCAGGAACGTTGCCCCGAATTCATAGGCAACCATCAACTGCGGGTCGAGCGTGGTGGTGATGTTAAGCAGCGGTTCAAGCAGCTTGTACTCGGTGGAATGAGCGTGGTGTTGTGTGCCGAAGTACTGGACAGCGCGTGTCCAGTAGATGTCGGCCGTAAGGCCGGTGAAGCCCAGGCTCATGCGCTGGAGGATCTTGGGCGAGGAAATATAGAGTGCTCCTTCAGCCATTGCCCCGGCGCGGAGATGGTCCAGACGGCGCGCCGTCAAGGCAGCGCCGGCCAGCGAGGCCGCAAGCACCATCGCTCCGGCGAGTGTTGTCTTTGCCCGCATGGTCATCACTTCAGGTTCCGATACTCAAAAACCAGAATCGCCCCGCAGACCGCTGCGGCCGCGTACAACAGCGTGTATACGGTGTTGTAGAGGATCAGGGACGCGGCGACTGGCTGGCTGTGGGCGACCGAAGAGATGATATTGAGTGAGGCGAAGTTGGGTACGACATAGGCCGCTAGAGTTGCGAACACCCGAGTCACGCCGTGGCTCATGGCGGCAAAGGCCCGCAGGTCCGCCGCGAAGGTACCAATCACGAACAGGGCCAGCGCCATGACCGCCGACAGCACCGGTGAAGAGAAAGTCGAGAACAGCAACGTGAGCGCCGTAATGACCACGAATTCCAGGATGATGAAATAGATTGCTACCAGCAGCCAGCCGTCAGCGCGTTGGAAGCGGTGAACCAGCAAGAGCAGGGCGGCGAAAAATCCGACCGCCATGAAGAGCGTGTTCACCACTAGTGTCCACGCCAACCCGCCGAATTTGCCCACGATGAATTCCCACCGGCGCACCGGGCGCGAGAGGATGGTGTACAGCGTCTTCTTCTCCATCTCCTTCGAGACCAGACCGATGCCGATGAAGATGGCGATCGCCACCCCGAAGATGGAGATGGCCGTCAGGCCGAGGTTGATGAGCACGATGCGCTGGATGCCGATGGAGATCTGCCCGAACAGCAGCGCCGCGCCCACCAGCAGCAGCGCAAAGAAAATCAGGTTGTAGAGGACGCGGTCGCGGACCGCCTCACGAAAAGTGTTGAATGCGACAGCGGAAATGCGTGTCATAACGTCGTCGTTGGTCGCTGGTCGATCGTCGTTGGCAAGAACTGGCCGTGGCGGTGGCGAGGAACGACAAAGGACCAACGACTAACGACCAAACAGGGGTTCACCTTCCCACCTCCACTTTCTCGGTCTTTTCCTCGGTCTTTTCACCCAGTCGCTCGATGAAGTAGTCCTCGAGCGTGGCTCGAACAGGCGTCAACGAGATCAGGCGCGCTCCTTGCCGGCGGAGACTATCGAGAGCCGCGTCCTGCTGGCTCTCAGCAATCGATGCTCGTACCATTTCACCGGTGACGTGACACTCAGCCCCGAGGGCAGACAGCAGGGTAATGGCTTCCAAGCCTTGAAACAGGATTTCTAACTTACCCTCAGTGCGCGCCGTCAGCTCTTCCACAGTTCCTATGCCCCGCAACTCACCTTTGTGCAGGATGGCCACGCGATCACAGAGGGCCTCAGCGTCGGAAAGAATATGAGTCGAAAAGAAAACCGTCTTACCCTCGTCCTTCAAGCTCTGGATGAGGTCGCGCACTTCTCGGCGGCCCAGTGGATCGAGTCCCGACATGGGTTCATCGAGGAAGACCACCTTGGGATTGTGGAGGACAGCCTGCGCAATCCCCACCCGCTGCAACATACCCTTAGAGAGCTTGCGAAGCTGGGTGCGTGCCGATTGCAGCATCCCAACACGCGCCAGGCTTTGCTGCACTCTGTATGTGCGCTCGCGGCCGGAAAGGCCCGAAAGCTGGGCATAGTACTCCAGCAGCTCCGTGGCCGTGAGATGGTCGTAGAAGTAAGGCTGCTCGGGGAGAAAGCCGATCCGCGACTTCACTCGCGGGTCGCTGATCTCCATCCCCAGGATCCGGGCCCAGCCCGCAGTAGGGTAGATGAGGCCCATCAGCAGCTTCAGCGTGGTCGTCTTTCCGGCGCCATTAGGCCCGAGGTAGCCGAAAATCTCAGCTTCTTCGACCGACAGGTTCAGAGGCTTCAAACCTGGGACTCGGCGCTTTCGCCAGGATCCCAGGGCGTAACTCTTCTCTAAGTTGAAGGTTTCGATCGCGGGCATGGCAGAACCGAATTTGATTATGAAGCGCCAGGAAAAGCTGTGGAGAGTGTTTAAACTGGTGCGGGCCAAGCGTGGGAGTGACAAATAGCAAAACCAACGCCCGGTTTCCCATTACCTAAATTGGAACACCGTTGGTCAGACAGTTGGCGGCGCTGGTCGTGTCCCACTTGATGACACCGGAAACATCGCTACAGAAATAGCGCTGGCCCGTAATGCCGGGCGTGGTCGGGACCGCCGTGGTTTGATAATTGACCGTAGGGGTTCCTGAGCCGACGCACGTCACGGAGAAGGTATAACCGGCCTTAATGCCGCTTGCCAAGGCTGAATCAATCAGGCCAGCTGCAGCGGAACTGGCAGCCGTGCTGCCGCTCGGAGGTCCCAGCGCGCTCAGCGAGCAAGCAAAGCCTGTCGTGGGATATGCGGTGGAATAGGCGATCTCTACGGAGTTGAGGGTGCGCAAAGAAGCCACCGCGGATGCCTCGTTCGCGGAGATACGTGTGTGTATAAGGTTAGGAATCGCTATCGCGGCAATGATCAGGATTATGGCGACAACGATTAACAGCTCGATAAGAGAGAATCCTTTTTGTCGCTCTTTCATATCGCCCTCTCGGTTCAGGGGGAGGCGTGATATCGGGAGAGATCCGCTGGGGTTACTTATTCTCCTTTGGCCGGGGTCCTTTTGTCCAGCAGATTGTCTCAACCGTCGGCTTCAATTTGCAAATTGGGGAACCATCGCCAGGATGAAGGAATGACGCAGAGCCGGTTCCAGAGTACCAGTCGTGGAGCTGAAGGGCCCCAAAATCCTGTTCGGAAGGAAGTCAATCTATCCCGTTACTTTGGTGGATCCCCGAAATCGGAGTCAGCAGTTGCCAAGGTGGGCCTGTTCGGACTTTTCAGCGTTAATTGCGCCTGCGAACGCATCCACGAACGGAGAGTGTGAGTAAGAATGGGTGACCTAAAAAGAGGAACAGGGAACTCGCGTCCCTGTTCCTCGCTGGCTCGTACCCTCCCCCAGGTACTTTGCCAAATTCACGCGGAGTAAATTAGAGCCCAGCCCCGGTTCAGACAATTATTAGATCGGGCTCCCAGTGCTGCACACGCCGCCGTTGTCGGTAAAGGTGGCCGAATTGTACTGAATCACACCCGAGCTGTCGGTGCAGAAGTAGCGCTGCCCCGTGACGCCAGCGGTGGTCGGATCAGCCTTGAAATCGTAAGCCGTTGCAGGCGAACCGCTGCAAGCCAGAACGCTGAAAGTGTAGCCGCTCTTGTTTCCACCAGCCAGGTTGGCGTCAATCAGTCCGGCAGTTGCGGAGCTCACGGTCGAGCCGCTGCTCGGCCCCAGTTGACCCAGGCTGCAGGCAAAACCCACGTTCGGATAAGTCGAATTGTAGGTTACTTCCGCGGTATTCAATGTGCGCAGCGAGCCCACAGCAGAGGCTTCGTTGGCAGCGATGCGCGAGCGCAAAAGGTTCGGGATAGCAATGGCAGCGATGATCAGAATGATCGCGACCACGATGAGCAGCTCGATCAATGAAAAACCTTTGTTCTTCTTGGCCTTGTGTTTCTTCATTTTTTGGTCTTTCCCTCTCCGAGATTGGTAAGTCCGGGCACTGTCATTATCCGCATTTGGCTTACCAACCGCGCCGCCCTAGCACCCTCCTGGCGGGGGCTTCTAAGCCATTGGCTGCGCAGAGGTTGTATGCGCGTCGCCGCGGGGGCTTTGTGCGTCCTCCAGGTTTGGTAGCGGGAAAGCTTGACGGAAAGTGTCAATCTCACCAGCAGAGTTTGTCAAAGCGGGCGGCCTGAGGTTACCCCCACCCCTAGCTGATGCGTAGCAGGGTAGGTTACTTCGTTGGACATGGTCAGTGCGCGGGAGGGACGAAAACCCCACCCTAGCCAAAAAACGGGCTAGGGGTGGGGGCACCCAGCAATCCAGCCTCCCGCGCCCCCAATTCTTACGGCAACACCGTCGTGGTAAACGATGCAGCCGGTGCCAGATCGAATCCGGCGAAAGTTACTTGATCGAGAAGCACGCTGCCGATCGCGGCTGTGGGAGAAACCTGGGCTGTGAAAGTGAACGTTACAACCAACTTCAATGGTGCTGGTCCTTGGGGTCTTTGCCGGGAAGGCTGGCGGGATTCTCGTGCGTGCGCTCGTGGAACGCGCCCTTCAGTCCGGTGGCAAGGGAGACGGCGTGCTCGCCGAATCGGTCGCGCATGCGATCGGCCGCCGAGAGCGCCTGTTGCCAGCGCTGGCGTCTGCCGCCGTCCAGCAATCCGAGCTGTCCTTCTGCGGCTTCGAACGACGATGTGTGAACGCCCAGGAGGCGCACTGGCAGGCCCCGCTTCCAGTTTGCGCGAAAAAGTGCACGCGCTTGCTCGAAAACTTCGCCATCCACCTGGGTCGCACACGCCAGGCTGCGGGCACGCGTAATGGTCGAAAAATCCCTGTACCGCAGTTTGAGCTGGACGGTGCGGGCGTAAAGCCTGTGCTCGCGCAGGCGCCGGCAGACCATCTCGGTGAGCCGCGCTAGCGTGGACTCGAGCTGCTCGATGTCCGCCGTGTCTTCGTGGAACGTGTGTTCGTGGCTGATGGACTTGGGCTGCTCGTTGCCGCCGATCTCGCTGTCAAACCAGCCGCCGGCGTCGAGACCGCGCGCCTTGCCGGCGAGCGCCAGTCCCCATTTGCCAAAGCGCTCGTGGAGAAATGGTTCATCCAGCGCTGCCAGATCGCCCACCTTGCGGACGCCGAGATCGTGCAGGCTCTTCTCCAGAACCTTACCTACGCCGGGAATCTTGCGCACCTCCAGCGGCGCCAGAAAGCGCGCCTCCTGCCCCGGCAGGACCCACAGCACACCGTTCGGCTTTGCCTGGTCGGAAGAAACTTTAGCCACCAAGCGCGAGGTAGCAATGCCAATCGAGCAGTTGAGCCGGGTTTCGCGCTGGATCGCCGTGTGCAAGGCATGCGCGGCACTCAGCGGCGGCCCATGCAGGCGCTCAGTGCCGGTCATGTCGAGGTAGGCTTCGTCAATGGATGCCATCTCGACCTTGGGCGAGAAGCGTCCTAGCACATCAAATAGCTTCTGCGAACACTCGCGGTAGCGCTGCGGGTGCCCATCGACAAAGATCGCATGCGGACACAGCCGCGCGGCTGTGCACAACGGCATCGCTGAGTGCACGCCGAACTTGCGCGCCTCATAGGAAGCCGCTGAGACCACGCCACGCTCATCGCGCTGCCCACCCACAACCACCGCCTTGCCCTTCAGCGATGGGTCGAACAGCTCCTCGACCGACACGAAGAAGGCGTCCATGTCTACATGGAAGACGGTTCTCGCCTGGGCTTTCTGCATGAGACTCATTGTAGAGACGCAGCATGCTGCATCTCTACAGGAGATTTCAGCGGCGCCGCAGCAGGTCGGCGGCGATGAATAGGAAGTACACCACCGAGATCACGCCGTTCATCGTGAAAAAGGCAGCATTCAAGCGGCTCAGATCGTCTGGGCTGACCATGGAGTGCTCATAGGCCAGCAGCGCAGCCACAATAACTATTCCCAGGATTGCCAGCGCGCCCATGTGCAAGGCGAACACCAGCCACAGCAGCAGCCCAATCATCAGCAGGTGGAAGGCACGCGCGACCCACAAGGCGCGGCGAATGCCCAAGGAGCGCGGCATCGAGTGCAACCCGGCCTGGCAGTCAAAATCATAATCCTGGCAAGCATAGAGGACATCGAAGCCCCCGACCCAGAAGGTCACGGCGGCGGCCAGAATTACGATGCGCCAGTCGAGCGAGCCGCGCACCGCAATCCAACCCGCCGGCGCCGAGATGCCGTCCGCAAACCCGAGAATCAGGTGCGACCAGCGCGTGAAGCGCTTGGTGTAGGAGTACAGCAGCAGGATGGCGAGCGCCACCGGCGAGAGCACCAGCGCCAACCGGTTCAATTCTGCCGCCGCCAGCACGAATACGAGGCAAGAGAGCACAACAAATCCGCCCACGAACTGCCGCGAGAGCAGTCCGGCTGGTAAAGCGCGGGTACAGGTGCGCGGATTGGTCGCGTCGAGGGAATGATCCACGAGACGATTGAAAGCCATGGCCGCCGAGCGCGCCGCCACCATCGCCACTAAGATCCACACAAGCTGACGGCCAGAAGGCAGTCCTCCGGCCGCGAGCATCGCGCCCGCCAGCGCAAAGGGGAGAGCGAAAATCGAGTGCTCCCATTTGATCATTTCCACCGTGAGGCGGAGATTGCGGACAAAGGGCACGTGAGGGATTGTAACGGAACGCTACTGGGATGAGCATTCAGCATTCAGCACTCAGCATTCAGCCAAACCGTGGGGCAAGGAACGTTGGCTGAGTGCTGACTGCTGACTGCTGAGTGCTTTGCCTCACCGCTTCCGCTGCCGATAGCGCACATCGAACGAGAGCACCCCGTTCTGGTCGCGGACCGCCACCACCGACAGGCGGCGGTTGATGTTGTATTCCACCTGCACGATCTCCTGCGCCGATTGCGACAGGTTGCTGATGAAGGTGAGGGTCACCTTGTCGGAAACCTGCTGCTCGATAGTGACACGCGCATTGGGGTTGTTCTCCGCCCCGCCGGCCTGAGGATCGATCTTGATGCGGCCGGCCCCAAACAGCCTTTGCGCCCGACTGCTGTAGGCGCTGGCTATCGCCTGTTCTAACACCGCGTTGGAGGTCAGTTCGGTCAGGCTCTGATTCGGCCCCGTCTGGTAATAGACGGACTCTTCATGGGTCCGGCCCAGAGCCAAAAGGGCGATGATGTCGGATGTCGGCAACGGCGGGTCTGACCGATAGTTGATGTTGGGGTGAGCCATAGGTCCGTGCAGTCCCAAGCTGATGTCGTAGTCCCGTACTCGGGCGGTAGCCTCCATGTCGATTACGGGCGCGATGGTGGTGGGATTGCTGAACACGATGTCTCCGCGCTCCAAGTGGTACTTGGTGCCACCGATATCCAAGTTGCCCTGCGCGATGTCCACACGCCCCAGCAGCACAGGATGGCTCGCCGTGCCACGCAACCGCAGGTCGGCATTGCCCGAGAGCTTGGCCACCGACATTTCCACCTGTAATTCCTGCGCCGTAACGATATGCAGATCGAAGCGCACATTGTTTAGCGGCGACTGCGGGCTGGCGCCGCTGGGAGCCAGCGAGAACCGCTGCAGGTAATAGGCAAGGTCGAATTGCGGACTCACCCCGAACTTGCTGATGGTCACCGTCCCCGCCAGCAGGGAATTATCGAGCGTGCCGCTGAAGCGCAGGTCGGCATTGGCATAGGAGCTGACTCCGGCCGGGTACCGCAGGCGGATGTCTTTGCTTGTAGCGGTCAGGTCGAACGAGAGGCCGTGGGAATAGTTAATCAACCCCCCGAGCGTGAGCGTTCCGCCGCCGGTCTGCGCCGTCAGCGACTGCACCTGTAGCCGGTTTTCATTGAAGATCAGCGTGCCGTTGATGTTACTGAGTCCATTCGGCAGGTCGATGTAGGACACAGCGCCGTTTACAACGCGGACCTGTCCCCGGGTCTCCGGCCGCGCCAGGGTTCCGGTCACAGCGACGTTGATTTGCATGGTCCCTGAGGACGCCAGATCGCGGTGGAAGCTCTGCAGCAGGCCAAAATCGAGCACCCCGTCAGCGCGGAAATTCATCTGGTATTCCCCGCCGACTTGGATCACGCCGCCGGCGGTGATGTCGGTCGGACCAGCGAGCGCAGCGCCGTTTTTCTTCGCTGGCGTGCGCTGGAATGCCTTCAGGTGAAGATGGTCGAGTGTGAGAAACTCATTCGCCAGACTGAACTGGATGGGCCCCTCGGTTTCGAGGCCGACCTTCTCGACCTCGGCCGAGAACTCGTCCACTCGGCCGGTAATGTTCAAGTCGCGGGGATGAAGGAGAGTTCCGCGCAGGTGCACTGCCCCGGCGCTAGATGAGTGCCCTGTCACCTTGCCGTCAAGGTACGCCCG
>DASQXC010000127.1:0-5902 GCA_035639935.1 Terriglobales bacterium | reverse complement strand
CATCCACCCGCGTACCCGGTGCCGCCACGGAGCCGCCTGGCGGGCAGGGGCGGCGGCCGCAGCCCCACTGGTGGCAACTAGAATGTTGTGTACCAGATTGCGGGGAGGCTCGAGCTCCGGCAACGACTTGAGCCACTTCATCCCCGTCTCGGCTTGTGCCAGCAGAGGTCCGCAATCCACGCAGGACGCGGCATGTTCGCGAAACCCGGCCAGCACCGGCCCGCTCAGGGTGCCATCCAGGGCATCCGAGAGTATCGCCTCAAATTGTGTGCAATCCATCGCGCCTTGGTGCCCGCGTTGCATTAGCTCACCTGCCTGTAGATACGCGGAAGATGGCGGGCAAGTTCCGCGCGCCCCCGATTAATTCTTGATTTTACGGTGCCTTCCGGTACCCGCAGTACCAGGGCGATCTCCCGGTATTCCATGTCCTCGAGGTCGCGCAGGATCACCGCTTCGCGCAGCTCCGGCGAAAGCTTCTGCAGGGCCTGATGGATAGCCCGCTGCATTTCCCGGCTCCGAATGCCAGCGTCCGGGCTCGGGGCGGGATCGGGGAGTTGTTCGCCCAGGGTGAGAGCCTCCGGGTCGCCCCCGGGAGCCGATTCCAGGGAGTCGGTCAGGCGATCGTGCTTGCTGCGGCGGAAGTGGTCTACCAGGAGATTACGGGCGATGGTCGTTATCCAGGTGATGAACGCTCCCTTGGAACCATCATAGCTCTTCAGTGTGCGGTACATCTTGATGAAAACTTCCTGGGTGAGATCTTCGGCATCTTGCGGCGAGCCGGCGAAACGGTAGCAGAGGTTGTAGATGCGGCGGTGATAAAGGCGCACGATTTCTTCCCAAGCCGCGGCATCGCCTCCCAGGCAGCGTTCTACCAGTGCAGCGACGGCTTGGGTGTCCTCCAACCGGCACTCCTTAGAACCTCGGCGCTCGACGCGAGTTGATACGGATACCGCGACCAGAAGTTCAGTGGATTCTAGCAACAACACAGGAAGGGAGGGAGTAGGGAGTAGCAGGCACGCGCCCCTTGTCTCTACTCGCTCCTCCCTACTCCTTGGTTGTGGCGACGGCCACCCTACACTACCAGCTCTGCCATGCCTCGATTTCCTCGCGCAGTTCCCGAGAGCTGTCTCAGGTCGGGCGAATCGAATTCACACCCTTCTGGAGCAGACTCGTGTAGGATGGAAGGATGGATGAAAGAGGGTTGGATGGCACATCATGGCAAGCGCATGCCCTTGCGTGCTGAAGCCCCTGAAGCCATGGCGTGCCAGCTTGAGGCATTTCGCAAAAAATTTGGTCGCGACCCGGGCCCGGACGACCCGATCTTTTTTGATCCCGATGCCGAAGATCCTGTACCGCTGAATCCGAAACAGTACGAGCAGGACATGATCGAGACCATGGCGCAAGCAGGCATCAACCCGGCCTTCATCTATGCCTTCAAGCGTACCGGAAGGATTGTGACCGAGAGCAACAAACATCGGTTCACGGAAAAAGAACTGCGAGGGTGGAACGACGCCCTCAGCGAGTACAAGCACAAGGTTGATTCTGGAAAGGTGATTTGAGGCCGCTTCAAGGCATTCTCGGCGTTTCGGACCGCTGTTCCCTGATTAGCGGAAAGACTAAGGTATGAGTAGACGGGGCAATCCGAATTGGGGCAAGCCAGTGGCGTCCGGTCTGGTGGTTCCAGCGCTGTCCTCCTTTGAGGAGACGGTGAAGGAACTCAAGCTCAAGCCGGAGCAGTACGTGCACTCCGAGCGTTTGCGGGAGTGGGCACAGCGGAACAAGAACTCCAAGTTTGTCCCTGAGTCTCTGTTAAAAGCATGGGGCATAGAGACCGATCAGTGCTTGTGAGAGGCGCAATGTGTTGAGATGGCTGCTGCGCAAGGAGTACTGCGAGCAACCTGCTGCCCACCTAAATATGATGCGCCGGGCTTTGATCAGTTAATTCTGGTTTGGGGTGGTCGATTTGGCAGAAGTTCGACTGCATGACGGCGAATCGTTGGAGAGTGCCCTGCGTCGCTTCAAGCGCAAGGTGCAGGCGGAAGACATCATTAAGGAAGTCAAGCGTCACTCCTACTACCTAAAGCCGGGCGAGAAGCGGCGTATGAAGCAGGCTTTGGCTCGAAAGCGGGCGCGAAAAAAGATTCGCAGAGAGCAGGATTAGCTTGCCAATAATGCAGGCAGCGGACCCGTTTGCGTGAACATGGATGGTGGAGCACGAGGAGGACAAGCATATTTATCTGAGTACAGAAGGACAACAGCTCATTGAGCGCCAGCTTGAAGCGTTTCGCGAAAAGTTTGGCCGCTATCCTGGTCCTGATGACCCCGTTTTCTTTGACCCCAATGAGAATACGCCCGTGCCGCTTATCGACGAGGAATACGAGCGCGCCGTGGTGGCGGGTATGCCGCAAGCGGGCCTTGACCCTGCCGTCATTTATGCGTTTAAGCGTACTGGTAGGATGGTGACCAATAGCAATCAACACCTGCTGAGCAAGAAAAGGCTGCGCCAGTGGAACGATGCCATCGACGAGTACCACCGCACAGGAGGGCCTCCTAAATTGGGTGAAGTTGTGCGATAACTTCCCGTTCGGATTCCAGGGCTGCGGCGGCTGGACCGGTGAATTGACCATAAATTGAAAGCCTTCGGCAAATCTAGTTAAGGAAAAACTAAGCTGAGATGTTGACTCCCATACTGGTTGCAATTCTCGCCGTCTTCTCGTCCATGCAGCTATCCATCCTCTGTTCCACCATTTACCTGCATCGCACCATGGCGCACAAGGGGCTAAAGCTGCATCCGGCTGTGGCCATGCTCATGCGGATCGAGATTTGGCTGTTCACCGGGATCTCCATGCGGGAATGGGTGGCTGTGCATCGCAAGCACCACCACTTCACGGACGAGGAAGGCGATCCCCACAGCCCGTATTTGAAGGGATTGATGAAGGTGCTGCTCTGGAACGCCATCTACTATGCTCGAGAAGCCAAGAAACCTGAGGTGGTGGAGAAATATACCCAGGACATTCCGCCGAGCGGCGCTGATGCGGTCCTGGCGCGCGGCTGGATCGGACTGGGCATCATGCTGGCGGCATTCATGTTCGGCTTTCACCTGCTTGAGAGCGGCTGGGCGGGCCCGGTACTGGGGGCGGTGACGTTTGTTCTCCAGGGGGTTGCATACATCTTCGGCAGCGCGGTCATCAACAGCGTGTGCCATAGCGCAGGCTATAAAAACTTCAACAACACTGCCACCAACCTGCGCAGCGTTGCCTGGCTGACCGGAGGCGAGGGGTTGCACAACAACCATCACCAATATCCGGCATCGTCCAAGTTCAGCATACGGCGATGGGAGTTTGATCCGGCATGGCCGGTTATCCGGATGCTTACGGAACTAGGGCTGGCACATCCCTTGCCTTTGCCGCAAGCGCACCAGCTGTAGCCATCAGCAGATTCCAGCGACAATCACAATCAAGCAGAAAGGCGCTCGCGATGCGAGCGCCTTCGCTGTCGTGACGGTCAGCTCAGCTTAGAGAGGCTGGACGTTTTCCGCCTGCAACCCTTTGGGTCCTTTTACGACGTTGAACTGAACCGCTTGCCCTTCCTGCAGGCTGCGGAATCCATTCGCCTGGATGGCCGAGAAATGCACGAAGACATCCTCGCCACCCTGGCGGCTGATGAAACCGAAGCCCTTGGCGTCGTTGAACCACTTGACTGTTCCTTGTTCCATATTGGTTGTTTCTTTCCCTTTTCTTTAATTTACGCCGGAGAGAAGTCGGAGGGTACTACAGGCAGGTGCTAGCTGTTGAAGCGAGAGCTGCTCACAACCGATTTCAAATCTAACGCAACTTATAGGGTATCACAGCTCGTCTGCTTTGCGGACATAAATCGTGTCGTGAGGGCAAGCGTGCGGGACTGAGGAGCTGCGAGGCACTGGCCAACTTGCTCCCCATTACACCACGGTGCGGAAATTCCACGCTGTCTTACGATTCTAGCGTATAATGAGAAAGTCTCCTTTCGCAGTCGCCTTTACCGCGCAACGAGACGGAAAGTCGGTCTCCACACGCTTAGCTCTCCTCATGGGCCGCCGTCAGCCCGCTTAGGATTCTTCGCACAATTGGAGCCCTGCTGGAGGTTCACTCCATGAGTTCCCGTCCCTCGTTCACTAAACGTCAAAAAGAGCAAGCTCGAAAAGAGAAACAGCGGCTGAAGGCTGAACGTAAGCAGCAGCGCAAGCTGGAAAAGAACGCTGACCAGAGCGAGATCGAATCGGAGCCCCAGTCCTCCGCTCAGGGAGACGAAAGCCAGGGGGCGTAGCATTTGGCGCTGGGTCGGACGCGGCCTGTGGCGCAGTCCCAGCCTACACAAACCCGACGATGTCCAGAGGAACTAATTATGGAAGAGTTGGCCGCCGCCGTGTCCCAACCCCAGCGTCTCGTGTCGCATGCGCGACAGGATGCTGCCAAGCGGATTCTCCTGTTGGATTGCGATGACGGACGCCGCCACGTTCGTGCGGAAGCACTGATAGAACGAGGCGTCTTAGTGGATCGCGCTGCTGAAACCATGGTGGCTAGAACTTTATGGAAGCCCGGCGCCTACGATCTCGTGCTGATCGACCTTAGGGGCGCCGATGCCGAGTGTGCGGCGTTCATCGCTTTCGTTCAGGGCGAGTGCGCCCAGCAGAAGTTCGGCTTCTATCTAGCTGAACGACCTTACGTCACGGCTTCTGTCGCGGAGTGCCGGAGTTCAATGCACCAGCAGACGCTCCGCCGTGCCGAAGCCGACCACCATCCCGATGCAACTCGCAGCCCTGGCAGCCCCGGTGTAGCCGAGGCGGCCCGACGCATTGCCGCCCTCCAACGAACGGCTCGTCTCAACGGCCAGGCGCGAAAGGAGCCGCAGGCGCCAAAGGAGCCGCAGGCGCCAGAGGTTCGAGAAGAACGCTTACTCGGAATCTCCGCATCCGATGCCGTAAAGCACGCCGCGCGCCTGTTGGGTGGCTCGTAAACCCCAGATAGCTTGCCTCACGCGAGCTAAGTTCGCGCTTGCATAATGTTCTCGCTGCTTGTACTGGTTGTCGCCGTACTCGCGGGCGGCGTAGCCGGCATCAGCGGTTTTGGTATAGGCAGCCTGCTGACGCCCGTCCTCGCAGTTCGATTTGGAACCAAGCTGGCCGTGGCGATCGTTTCGGTTCCGCACCTGGTCGCAACGGCTGCGCGGTTCCTGAAGCTGCGCGAGCACCTAGACCGTCGAGTATTCCTGAACTTCGGGACCTTGAGCGCGATCGGCGGGCTTTTGGGAGCGCTACTGAACGCGCACGCAAATAGCCCCGCTCTGACCGTTGTGTTCGGCTGCCTGCTGATCTTCGCCGGGTCTTCCGGGCTGAGCGGATGGGCGGACCGCATGCGATTTGAGCGAGGTACGGCATGGGCGGCGGGAGCCTTGTCCGGGTTCTTTGGCGGCCTGGTCGGAAATCAGGGCGGCATTCGCTCGGCTGCGCTGCTCGGCTTCAATATCCGCAAGGAAGCTCTGGTCGCCACGGCGACTGCGATCGCGCTGATCGTGGATGGAGCTCGCATGCCGGTTTATTTCGTCGTGGAACGGGACGGATTGTTGAGTGCGTGGCCAATGATGCTGGTGATAACAGGCGGCGTGCTATTGGGGACGTTCTGGGGCGTGCACCTGCTGCGCAGAATCCCAGAGCGGACCTTCCGAAGGTTGTTGTCGCTACTGATCCTGGCGCTGGGCGTTTACATGCTGGTGCGCGGGCTGAGGTTGCGCGGGTGATCAGGTGGGCACTTTCAGAATCATGTATCCGCCGGCGAAGCCAAAGATCACATCTGGGACCCAGGCGGCGAGCATCGCCGGTAACTGGCTGACATTGCCCATCGCCTCGAATAAGCCAGAGGTTATCCAG
>DASQXC010000126.1:0-3920 GCA_035639935.1 Terriglobales bacterium | reverse complement strand
GGGTCTGCATTCACTTGCTCTTATAAATTTTGGTAACGGTGCGAGTGGAACTTTCACTCCCGACCAGCACCGTATCACCGCGACTGTAGAAAGTCAACGAATCGCCGCTCGTAACCCCGCGTTCGGCATCAAAAATGCTAGGCTGACCGCCCGTCATTACGTACTTTCCGTCTGAACCTGTGTAAACCATTTTGTCTCCAACGACTTGGCGGCTCGGCTGCCGGGCTACGACATGGCCTTGGGCAACGATTACATCGATTTTGTTGGCATTGAGATTGCTCTTCCCTGCAGATTCCTGATTCGCTTGCGCGAAAAGCACCTCGGCATCATCAGCCTTTATGGTGCCGTCTGCGGACCTCAGCAGCACTCCGCCCCGTAAGACTGCCCGATGCTGTCCGTCAGAGTAGCTCATCGAGGATGCGGTCGCGGTGACCCGAGTGTGTTTACCCTTGCCATCACTCTGCACGAAAACCAGAGTGGCTGGCTGCCGGGTTCCTTCGGCTCTAAGCAGGCGGCTGTCACGGTTGAACTCAATTACGGTGGCTTCAATGATATTGGTTCCCTGCCACAAACGAGCAGAGCCGGAATAGGTGGCATTGCCGGTCTGACGGCGAGCATTCATCTTGTCCGCGGTCACGTGGATGGGTTCTGAACCGCTCAGTAGCGCACCGCTCGGCTGGGGCCGCTTCTCCAAATATGTGGTTCTTACCTCACCTTCGGCTACGGCCTCGCCGCTGCGCCGATTGAGCTTGAGCACGCGGGCAGTGGTGGTTTCGCCGGCTTCGCTCCAGCGCGCCGAGCCGGTCAGAGCAAGGTTCTGGTCGGTAGGCGTGTACCGGACCTGATCGGCGAAGGCACTACGTTGCGCGTCGGTGTAGCGCACGTTGCCCTGCTGAGACACTCCCGTGATGTCGCCCTTAAGGTCGAACGTCGCATCCAGCTTTCGGCTCGTGCTCACTTGATCCGGCTGCCCGGGTGTTGCACTGACGATCCGCGCGTCCGGCTCGCCGTGCAATGCTGCCAAGCGATTATCTGCGCCGAAAGTCATATCGAAGTGCCCGGCCGAGATGATGGTGTCGCCCTGGGTGGAGCGTGTTTGCGGCCGCAGGGTGATTTTGGCCGCGCCGCCGGTCACTCCGCGCTCCAGCCGCCCCGCGGAGAACAACAGATCGAGCCTATCCGAGGCAAGCTCGACCGATTGCGCGCTCTGAGATCCAGTCGCACGCTGGTTCTGGACAAACTGCACTCCGCCCATGGCATTGAGATGTGTGAGAGAGCCTCGCGGACTGAACGCCAGTGCGGCGCGGCCGGCGGTGCCGTGGACGGGTGATGTTCCATCCTGTTGGAATTCCACTCCGCCGCCAAGCTCCCCCGACTGGATCTGATTCTTTTTCTTCGGCCCGAACGTGAACTCGCCCTGCCCGGCCTCGACGCGGGCCGGGTTGAGCCCGCGCGTGACACCTTGCACCTCGCCCGCAGCCAGCATCCGAGAGATGGTGTTGTCGTCGCGAAGGTAGAACGTGAGCTGGCCCGCCTGAACATCCGAAGTGGGCTGTTCGATGCGCGCAGTATGCAGCAGCACCCGTCTTGGATTTTGGGTGAAGATAGCGCGCCGCGCCTGGATGTTTGCTCCCTCCAGCGTTTCGACGCGCACCTCGGAGCTCAGCATCAGCGTATTCGATTTGGAGTCGTAGCTCGCGCCCACGGCGCTGCCGGAGGCTTGCGGCATGCGGAATTCAATCTTCTCGCGCGTGACTGCCCGGCCTGTCTTCTGATTGAATGCCAAGCCGCTGGTCTTCAGTTGGATGGGATTTTTCAGCTCCACCGGCGCCGCCTGGTCGGGACGCACCGGGCCTTGCGCGTCCCCCTCCAAGTCGATGGCCACCTCCCCGTGGGCGATGATGTCCCCTGATTGCGGGTCATATTCGAAACTGTTGCCGTAGATCTGGTCGAAGCGGTCCGCACCCCGGCCATAAACAAGGATGCTGACATCGTGCAGTTCGGCCCTGCCGCCGGCCTTGTACTGCACCGCCTTGGAGGCGTGTACGGTGAAAATCGTCCGCCCGGCTTCCGACTTCGACAAAGTGAAGCCCTGCGTGCTCTGCTGGACCTCAACCCCCATCATGCCGGAGCCACGCTCTGCCTCCCGCCAGAGATGCATGCGGGCATAAAAGTAATAGGCCAGTGAGAGAGCGATCGCAGCGATCGCCACCGCGGCAAACCAGCGGCGCAGCCGTTTAGGATCCAGCGGCATTCTGAGACTCCATGTTACGCCGCAAGTGCCATCGAGGTCCGCGCCGATCGCATCAAAGTCAAGCGCCTCCAACCAGTATAGGATTGTCAGGCTGAAACCGACTTGGCTGCGATAGCGTAATCCCGCAGCGAGAGCCTGATCCCGCCAAATTCGGGTGAGTTCTTCTCGATCGTGAACGCAATGTCGAGCACGTCGCCGGCGATGATTGGCTCTTTTTCTGTGCGCTCCAACATCCGCCAGCCCATGGCATCGAAGGCGTGGCGCTTGTTGTTCCCCACCGAACCTTGCACTACTCGCAGCCGCACATGTTTTTCCTTGAGCACCTTTGGCGGCAGGCCGATGCGCACGCCGCGGGTGACGAACACAGGCTCGGGATTACCCACGCCGAACGGCCGCAGTCGCTCGATGGCCTGGTAGAACTGCGGCGTAACGTGTTCCAGCGCGATCTCCGCGTCTAGTGCCATTTCCTGCTCGAAATCGGCAGGCGTGAGCCGCGCACGCGCGTAGCGGTCGAGCGCCTCACAGAGTTGGGGCAGGCGTTCCGCCGGCAGCGCAAAACCGGCAGCGTGGGCGTGCCCGCCAAACCGCGTAAACAGCCTAGCGCAGGACTCGAGCGCATCCAGCAAATGGAAGGCGTCAATGGAACGTCCCGACCCGTGGGCCTCATCGCCTTCGCGGGCGACCACGAGCGTCGGCCGCCCGGTGCGCTCCATCACGCGGGTGGCGCAGATACCGATCACACCGCGATGCCATCCCTCGCCGTCGATGACCATGCAATAGCGGTCACACAGTGCGGGGTCACCGTCCAGGCGCTGGAAAATCTCCGCCATGATCCGCTGTTCTTCGGCCTGGCGGTCAGCATTGAGCCGGTCAAGATGCTCGGCCAGTTCGCGGGCCCGCACTGCATCGCGGGTGGAAAACAGCTCGACCACGTCGCGCGCCACGTCCATGCGTCCCGCCGCATTGATCCGCGGCGCAAGGCGAAACGCCACGTCGCCGGAGTTGATGGCGTGTCCGGAATCCAGCGCGGAAACGCGAAGCAATGCCTTCAGTCCCGGATTCACGGCATCTCGTAACCCGTCGAGACCGAGGCGCGCGATCACACGGTTCTCCCCGACCAAGTCCACGGCATCGGCCACGGTGGCGATGGCAACCATTTTCAAGAACGACGGCAGCAGCCGCCCGCGGCCACTCTCATCCAAGAGCGCCTGCACGATCTTGAATGCCACCCCGGCGCCGCACAGTTCTTTACATGGATAACTGCATGCCGGCTGGTTGGGGTTGAGCACGGCCAGCGCTCCCGGCACCCCTTGCACCTCCGGCAGGTGATGATCGGTAACGATCAAGTCCACGCCCACGCGGCGCGCAGTTTCTGCTGCAGCAAAGGCGCGAATACCGGTATCCACGCTGATGATCAAGCGCACCCCCTCAGCCGCCGCGCGCTCGATTACCTCGTCGCGCATGCCATAGCCTTCGCGGATGCGGTGCGGCACGTGGAAATCAGCCACACCGCCGCACAACTCAATCGCCATCTTCAGGATCACGATGGCGGTGGTGCCGTCCACATCGTAATCGCCGTAGATGAGCAGCTTCTCTTTGCGCTCGATGGCCGCCCGCAAGCGCTCTACGGCCGTCTTCATGCCCAGCATGAGGTAAGGGGAATGCA
>DASQXC010000125.1:0-10166 GCA_035639935.1 Terriglobales bacterium | reverse complement strand
CCACCAAGTCGCGCGGTGGATACCCGCAGACGCACAGCTCGGAGAACACCACCAGCTCCGCTCCTCCGCTGCGCGCGCGCTGCGCGAACTCGATGATCCTGGCTGCGTTATTCTCGAAATCACCAATGGTGGGATTGATCTGACCGAGCGCGATCTTCACATCAACAGTGTAAAGTCACCCGGCACTCGCCGCCAACTCTGGTGGCCGGCATGTCGGAGCCGACAATTAATGCAGTACCCTTTTGGGAGAATGAAGAAGCACCCCACCCTTCGAAAACCCGCGATGAGGTGCTTCCCTGGCTGATCCCAGTTTATATGTTGTGCGGCTTCTTCCCGCCCGCGCCAGGGGCCGGGGGAATCGCCCGCGGGATCGGCCGTGCCACGGTTGTGCCCTGGATGTTACTGGAGGGCGCCGTCGCCGCGAACGTCGGCAAGTTATGGGCGCGAACCTGGGTCGCTGCTTCGAAACCGGAGGCCAACTTGATCAGAGTGGGCTCACTAAAAGCCGTGCCGAAGAAGCTGATGCCGAGCGGCAGTCCGAACACCATGGTCGCGGGTACTTGCACGATGGGGTATCCCGGTGCCGCCGCCATGCTCGAAGTCCCGAAGAAGAAGCGGTCACCGTACAGCAGGTCAGTAGGCCATGCTGGGTTGTCGGTGGCCGACACCACCGCGTCGAGGCCGAACTTGCTAATGGCCAAGTCGATGCCGTTCACGCCGGCATTGTGATCGATCTGCAGCGCTTGGTTGTAGGAAATACGGAAGATCGGGTTGACGGCATCTGGATTGAGATCGATCGTCTGGGCGAGGTCGAAGATGTCTTGGTTGAAGAATGGCATCTCGATATCCGCATGGGCAATGTTGAAGTCAATGGCGGTCTGCAACGTGCCGCCGGCCACAGGAACACCGACACGGGTGACGAAATAATGGGCGATGTCGCCCTTGAAGTCAAAGAGCAGCACGAGGAACTCACCATCTGGCGATGGAAAGGTAAAGCCTTCCTTATCTAGGTCGATCACGGCGGCACCTGCGGCCGTGAGCGCGTCCACCACCGCGTCGAAAGCGTCCAGAACCGGCTGAGGCGTCGGGGCAAGCGGGTCGAACCCCTGTAATCCGGCGCGCGTCACGCCAAGCCTGGCGCCATGGAGGCCGTTCGGGTCGAGGAATTGCGTGTAGTCGGTGGGGATGGTCGTGGGACGGGACTTCCCGGTACCCTGCCAGCCGAGCGGGACACCGCCGGTCGCCGGATCGCGTCCGTCGAACGTGCGGCTCTGGATCACGCTAAGCGCCGCTGCCGCATCGGCCACCGTGCGCGCGTGTGGCCCCACCGTATCTTGCGTATGTGAGATGGGCACCACGCCGGCGCGGCTTGTGAGCCCCACCGTGGGCTTAATGCCTACGACGCCGTTGGCGTTGCCGGGGCAGACAATACTCCCGTCGGTTTCGGTGCCCAGCGACACCACAGCGAAGTTTGCTGACACCGCGGCGGCCGAACCGGAACTGGAGCCGCAGGGATTGCGATTAATGCCATAGGGGTTGTTAGTCTGCCCGCCACGGCCCGACCAACCGCTGGTCGATTCGAACGAGCGGAAGTTCGCCCACTCCGAGAGGTTGGTCTTGCCGAGGATCACGGCGCCGCCCCTGCGCAGGTTTGCCGCCACGGTCGAGTCTCGCAGGGCGGGCATGCCGACGAGCGCAAACGAACCCGCGCTGGTCTGCATCTTGTCGCCGGTGTCGATGTTGTCCTTGAGCAGCACTGGGATGCCGTGTAAGGGCCCGAGCACCACGCCTTGCGTGCGTAGGGCGTCCATTCGCTTTGCGATCGTGAGTGCCTCCGGGTTGAGCTCGATGATCGAGTTGACCCCCGGGCCGGCCTGATCCAGCGCAAGGATGCGACTGATATAAAACCGGGTTAACTGCTCCGAGGTGAGGGTGCCGGCACGCATCTGTGCCTGCAGTTCGGCGACTGTGGCGTCGTTGAACTGGGTGGGAACAGAGCTCTGGTTTTGCGCTAACACTAAAGTTGATACAAGCAGAGATGTGACAAGAAGAGCGCGCATGGCTGGAGCTTTCATATTTTTTCCTCCTGAGAGAGCCTCAAACGTGCAATACCGGCTGCGAGGAGATCGAGCGAGACACTGGCTGGCGTGCGGCCTGTGTGGGCCTGTCCGACGGGTCAGCGTGCGGCCGGCGATCCGCCGAGGCCGTGAAATCCTGCTACTCTGAAGTTGAAGCTGTCAAGTGGGCGCTAAAAATTTTGGCGAGGACGTTAAGCTCGGAAACCGGCACCAGTCTTACGTTTCATCGAATCGGCTCCACGGACGAATGTACCTCTTCCGCGGGATCGCGCTTGATGGCAGGACTGATCTTTTTCAGGCAAAGGACACCTTTGCCATCCTGCGACAAATGGGTCCGAAAAATCGAGGGCTTCGGGCCAGCTTGGTGGAGGCGGCGGGAGTCGAACCCGCGTCCGAAAATGTTACTGGCCAGGAGCCTACATGCTTAGTCGAGTTCCCGCTTCCGGCCTTCGCCGGAAACTTTCGCCACCCGCGCTTAGAACCGACAAGAAACGCGGGCCGCTAGCCCGATGATCTCGCCCCCGGCGCACGGGCGGAGCGCTAAGGGCCAGTCCGCTATGCGACGTCCTTCCGCAGCCCGCGGACCTGGCCGCGGAGGACGGCTACTTAATCAATTAAGCAGCGTATGCCAGCTGTTGGTTGGCACTTATGGTTTTGCACGCGATTACGGGTGTGTGCACCCCGGCATGCCTCTTGACCGCAAGCATCTCCGTCGAATCCGTGGCGCCCCCTTCGGGCCTTGCGGCCTAGTTTCACAACCACCTTAGGGATAAGCTCGGTGGAAGTCAACCGTATATATTGGATGCTGTAACAAGAGCAAAAGACCCGCCCCAGCGCCTTTTGGTCCTGAGCTCTACGAATATTTCCCGCATCGCACCCGCGCGCGCGACATCCAAATCGAGGCCGTTTCGTTCTCCGGGGAGCGGGTGTAGCGTGGCGCAATCCCACTGTTTATCGTTCCAGCAAATCCCGCACAGCACCCGCCTGTTTCTCGACTATCTGTACGAGTTCGGCAACGTGCGGCGATTCTTTCCGCGACCGCCGTTTGCCCGGGACTGGCTGAAGGACGAGGCTTCGCGACTGCACTACGACACCACGCGCCGCGAGCACGTGGCAGCGGTCTTGGAGCGGCACAACCGCGATTGGGGAGCATCGCAGGAGACGCTGGACAATATCGCACGCTTCCGGGTTGGAGCTTGCGCCGTTGTCACGGGCCAGCAGGTGGCGCTCTTTGGAGGCCCGCTGTTCTCGATCTTCAAGGCATTGACAGCTATTAAACTGGCCGCTGAATTCACGCATGCCGGCCAGGAATGTGTGCCGGTTTTCTGGCTGGCCACCGAAGATCATGACTTGGCAGAAGTCAATCACGTGAGCCTTCTCCAGGATAATGGCTCGCTTGCACCGTTTATCACCGAGGCTCACGGGCCCGAAGATGCGCCTGTCAGTGCCGTCCGGTTCACCTTCGAGATCGAGGGACGGGCCGAGGAAGCAGCGCATCTGCTGGGCGATTCGGAGGTGGCCCGTTTCCTGCGGGAGAGCTACCGCACGGGCGAGACCCTGGGCAGTGCATTCGCCAAGCTGTTCTCACGCCTGTTTCAGCATTCTGGCGTGGTCCTGATCGATGCTTCCGACCCCGAGTTGCATTCCCTAGCCGCATCGGTGTACCGCGCGGCCGTGGTCGCCGCGGAAGATCTAGGTGATGCGCTGCTGGAACGCAGCCGCGAACTGGAGACCGCCGGCTATCACGCGCAGGTGAAGGTGACGCCATCTTCCACTCTGCTGTTTACGCTGAAGGATGGAAGCCGCGTGCCTCTGCATCGTGCGAATGGCGACTTCGAAATTGCCGGCGAGAAGCTGAGCCCGGAGGAACTGCTGCAGCGAATTTACGAGCGCCCCGGGGAATTTAGTGCCAATGTGCTGCTGCGGCCGGTGGTCCAGGATTATCTGTTGCCCACGATCGCATATGTCGGCGGGCCGGCGGAGATCGCCTACTTCGCGCAGGCGGCAGTCGTACACGAAGAATTGCTGGGCAGAGTGACGCCGATTCTGCCGCGCTTGAGTGCTACGCTAATCGAACCGCGCCTCAAACGGCTGCTCCAACGTTATGGCCTATCACTACTTGAAACTTTCCGTGGTCCCGAACATCTGCGGGTGATGATTGCCGAACGCGCGCTGCCGAGTGACATCAACTCCGGTTTCGAAGCTGCCGCGCAGCAGCTTGAGGCTGCACTGGTGGGGATTCAGGCATCACTCCAGCGCCTTGATCCCACGCTGGTGCAGGCCTCCGAACGCGCCGCTTCCAAGATCCGATATCAGCTCGAGCGCCTGCGGGAACGCACCGCCCGCGCCCAGTCGCGCCGCAGTGAGGAAACCGCAGCCCACGCTGCGCTGCTCAGCAACTCGCTGTATCCGGAAAAAGAACTACAAGAGCGCGTGATTGGCGCCATGTCCTTCCTGGGGCGCTATGGCACGCAGTTGCTGCTCACGCTCTATGACGCCGCGCAGACGGCATGTCCGGATCATCAGCTAGTGTACTTGTAACTTCTAGCTCGGAGTCCTAAGCCGAAGGGGTGCCCCCCCAACCTTGGCTTCTTTTGCCAAGAGTGGGGTTTTTACCTCAAAACGCGCTATTATTCGGTTCAATGCCGAAGTCTACAAAAGAATTCGAGGTTACCTGCCCGTGCTGCAGTGCGGTGCTGAAGGTGGATGGGGCCACAGCGGCGGTGATCGCGCACACCGCGCCCGTGCGTCCCCGGACGTTTGCCGACATGGACGAAGCTGCACGCGCCATGAAGGAGCAGGACGCGCGCAAGGAGTCCATCTTCCGCCAGTCGGTCGAGGCTGAGAAACACAAAGCGGACCTGCTGGACAAGAAGTTCCAGGAAGCCGTGAAGCGCGCCAAAGAAGCGCCCGACATCTCGCGCGTGCGTGATATCGACCTCGACTAATCGCCCGCTGCTACTGGGACATCGCGGCGCCCGACGCTACGCGCCCGAAAACACCCTGACCGCTTTCGACCTAGCGCTTCAACATGGCTGCGACGGGTTCGAATTCGACGTGCGCCTCACGGCCGATCGCCGGGCCGTCATCTGCCACGATCCCAATCTCTCCGGCTTAGAGATCGCGCGCAACACCTACACCCACATCTACGCTCGCGCTGGAGGCCCACCCAGCCTGGAGCATGTGCTGGCGCGTTTCGCGTCGCGGGCATTCCTGGACATTGAGCTGAAAGTGGCAGAGCTCGAGGACTCGGTTTACACCTGCCTGCAGGAGAGCCCGGCGCGGCGCGGATACGTGGTGTCGTCCTTCCTGCCGGAAGTGGTTAAAGCGGTTGCCGAGCGCGGACTGGTGACCGGGCTCATCTGCGACACGCAGCGCGAGCTTGGTCGCTGGACCAACCTGCCCGGCCAATACGTTATGCCACATTTCAAACTGGTGAATCAAAAGCTGGTAGAGCAGATTCACGCCGGCGGGCGCAAGGTGTTCGTGTGGACCGTAAACGACGAGCGCCAGATGTGCCGCCTTGCCGATTGGGGCGTGGATGCCATCATCTCCGATGACACAGTATTGCTGGCGCGCACATTTCCGTCTGGTTTGTAGATGCAGACCTTGCGGTCAGACCCCGCGATCGGGGGCGGGTCCTCGCGCTTTGGCTTGGCCCTTCTCCGGCTCTAGGGTTTCATTCTAGCTCTAAGTTTTCATCTAGACACGCGCGCCCTTGTGTTACATTCTGCGATTTCAGCTAGCAGCGGAGGTGCGGGGAGTTGGGCAAGGACATGGTCCCGAAGCGGATCTTTCTCACTAAAGGCGTCGGTAAGCACAGAGAACGGCTGACCTCGTTCGAATTGGGATTGCGCGACGCCGGTATTGCCGCCCAAAACCTGGTGCGCGTCTCCTCCATTTTCCCGCCCAACTGCAAGCTCATCCCCCGCTCCCAAGGACTGAAATACATGCACGCCGGCGAAGTGGTGTTTGCCGTAGTGGCCGAGAATTCCACCCGCGAGCCGCACCGCCTCGTGGCCGCGAGCATCGGGCTGGCCATTCCAGCGGACCGCAACACCTACGGCTATCTCAGCGAGCACCATTCGTTTGGGGAAACAGAAGACCTCGCCGGCGACTACGCCGAAGAACTCGCTGCCGAGATGCTTGCCACCACCCTGAACCTGGAGTTCGATCCTGACCGCTCCTGGGACGAGAAGAAGGAAATCTACCGAATCTCCAACAAGATCGTGCGCACCATGAACATCACCCAGTCTGCCGTGGGCGACAAACGCGGGCTGTGGACCACGGTCATCGCGGCGGCGATCATGATCTTTGATTAGGAGCATTCAGCGCTCAGCAGTCAGGAATCAGCAAAAAATCGATGCTGGAGCAGGAGGGCATCTTGCAGGATTCCAGAAATTTGAAATCCTGACAGAATCGCGCAAATTAGCGTAAGGTCTTAACTGAATGCTGAATGCTGAATGCTGAATGCTGAATGCTGAATCCTGACTGCTAGTTTCTCAGCCTCTCCAGCACCGCTCCTGCAATCAGTGGCAGCCCCACGGTGGCGTCCAGGTACACTTCGGCGAACCGCCCGCCTTCTTCCGGCGGCACGAATTTCCCCCACGAAACCGCTTCGGTGTAGGGGCTACCTGACAACCCACCCCAATGCACCGGCTCTGGGCAGATGCGTACCCCATAGTGGTAGCGCTTGAGCGGCACATCTTCTCCCGCGCGCCGGCGCCGCAGCTCGATGTAGGGACCGAACTGCTGCGCCCAGTTGCGCGGCACGCCGCCGCCGATGGTGAAGATCCCCAGCCGCTTCTGCTTTAGGAGCATTTCGGCGAAATGCTCCAGGTCCTCGAACGGATCGTAACCCAAGCGAGGCTGGCCGGAACGAGTGCGGATACGGTTGGTCAGTGCGAAATCCAGGCCCAACTCGGAATCGCTAAAGGCGGGCACAAACACCGGCACGTTTTGTTGGAACGCTGACTTCAGGATGCCACGCCCTTCAGCGTGCTTCGCCAGGTATTCGCCAATAGCGCGGTGTAGCTTCCATGAGCATACGATCTCTTCCGGGTTCCATCGTTTCAGGACATCAAAGACGACAGCTTCCACATCATCCAGGTTGCGCTCCGGTTCCAGCGTGTCGTACACGCGGTTGTAGCCCGCCTCATAGAGTTCGACATCGCTGACGCTCGGGTCATAGCGGAAATGCGAGCGGCCGGTGGCTTCCACCAGCCCATGTGCCATCAGCGCTCCGGTCGAGACAAGGGCGTTGACCACGCCGCGGTCGATCAGTTCGGCTACGATCAGCCCTTGCTTTGCCACCGTCATGGCCCCGGCCAGGGTCATCACGACGAAGCAATCGCGGTCACGGGCCATGGCTTCGAGCACGTCCGCCGCCTCGCCCACTTGCCGGCCGGTGAAGGCGGTGACGCCCATGGCGCGCACAAGCTCGTCTACGGTGCGGACCTGGTTCAGGTCGAGCGGATGGATTGGGACCAGCTTGTCCTCCACCGGGTCGTGCAGCTTGCGAATGTTCGCCGCGCCTTTTTGCTTGCTACGTTTCAAGTTTGCCTCGCTGGAGTGAACTGGAAAGCTACCGTGTGGCGGCAACAATCGTCAACAGAGAGCACTCAGCATTCAGCACTCAGTAACCAGGGTGGCAGGACCGAATGCTGAGTGCTGAGTGCTGATTGCTGAGTGCTGTTAATATGCACTCGTGCCTGAAAACTTCAAGGTCGGACTGGTCCAGATGTCCGCGACGCCAGATCCTGGCTGCAACCTGGCGCATGCCTGCGAGATGGTCCGGGATGCCGCCGCACGCGGTGCGCAGGTTATCTGCTTGCCGGAACTGTTTCGTACTCAGTACTTCTGCCAGCGCGAGGATGCCTCGCTATTCGACCTCGCCGAGCCTGTACCCGGGCCCACGACCAACCAGCTCGCCGAAGTCGCGCGCTCCGCCAAGGTGGTGGTCATCGCCTCGGTATTCGAGCGGCGCGCGCCCGGCATTTATCACAATACCGCAGTCGTGCTGGACAGCGATGGCTCGCTCAAAGGAATCTATCGCAAGATGCACATTCCCGACGATCCCCTCTATTACGAAAAGTATTACTTTACGCCCGGCGATCTCGGCTTCCGCGCGTTCGACACTCAGGCGGGCAAAATCGGCACGCTGGTGTGCTGGGACCAGTGGTATCCAGAAGGCGCACGCTTGACAGCGCTACGGGGAGCGCAAGTCCTGTTTTATCCCACCGCCATTGGCTGGCATCCAGCGGAGAAGCAGCAGTACGGCGCCGCGCAGCACGAAGCCTGGCGCACCGTCCAGCGCGCACACGCCATCGCGAACGGTGTTTATGTGGCAGTCGTCAATCGCGTGGGACACGAGAACGGCAACGTGAACGGCAATGCCGCTTCCGGTGCAGGCCTGGAGTTCTGGGGCGGATCGTTCCTGTGCGATCCCTTTGGCGTGGTGATCGCAGAGGCCGCCGCTGACCAAGAAGCAATCGCAATCGGCGAGGTCGACCTGCGGCGCGTTGAGGATGTGCGCCGGAACTGGCCGTTCCTGCGCGACCGCCGCGTGGACAGCTACTCGGGAATCACAGAGCGTTTCCTTGATCGGAAGCTTTGAAGGGGGCGAGGCCATGGAACGGGCGCGACTTGCGGCGCTGCGAGCGCCCGTAAAAACTGTCATCCCGAGCAGCGCGCGGGAGCAGCGCAAACCGAGCACGTCCCAAACACCCGCCGCTCTCGGCTACCGCATGCCAGCCGAGTGGGAGCCTCATGTCGCCACTTGGGTCGCGTGGCCGCACAACCGCAGCGACTGGCCGGGAAAATTCGCCGTCATCCCGTGGGTTTATGCTGAGGTTGTCCGGCAGCTCGCACGCGTGGAGCGCGTGGCCATTATCGTGGAAGATGCCGCAGCCCGCCGTCGCGCCCTGCAGATCTTGACTGACTCCGGCGCGAAGATTGAAAGCTTGGACTTTTATCTCTGGCCCACCAACCGCGGCTGGACTCGTGATTGCGGCCCCATTTTCCTGGTTTCGGAATCACGTGCGCAGCAGCCCGTCGCGATCACCAGTTGGAGCTTCAATGCATGGGCGAAGTACAAAGACTGGCAAAAGGACGCAACTATTGCGGGCAAAGTGGCGCGCCTCCTGGGCGTTCCCGAATGGCGACCGACAATCAGCGTGAACGGACGCCCGCGTCGCGTGGTGCTGGAAGGCGGCAGCATCGACGTGAATGGCCGCGGCACCATGTTAACCACAGAGGAGTGCCTGCTCAGCTCTACGCAGCAGCGCAATCCGGGCTTGGGGAAATCTGAATTGGAGCAGGTGTTCGCCGATTATGTGGGCGTGCGCCGCGTCATATGGCTGGGGCAGGGAATCGCCGGCGACGACACTCACGGTCACGTGGACGACATCGCGCGCTTCGCCGCGCCAGACACGGTGGTGGCCTGTGTCGAGTCCGATACCGCCGATCCCAACCACGAGCCGCTTGCCGATAACCTGCGCCGGCTGCGCGCGGCTCGCGACCAAGACGGAGCGCCGCTGCGTGTCATCGAATTGCCCATGCCCGGGCCAGTGGTCTTCCGTGGACAGCGCCTTCCTGCCAGCTACGCCAACTTCTACATCGCCAACCGGCTGGTGCTGGTCCCTACCTTCAATGATCCCAATGACCGCCGCGCCCTCGAGATCCTCGCCGGAGTTTTCTGCGATCGCGAGGTCGTCGGCATTTATTGCGGCGATCTGGTCTGGGGCCTGGGGACCCTGCACTGCATGACCCAGCAGCAGCCCGAGGTCCTGGGTCGTTGGTCGTCGGTCGTCGGCCAAGCTCCTTAACGAGCGAAAGCCCCCGACTGATTTTCCGCGTCCAGTGCCGTTCTTGGCGCGGATCTCACGAACGCGATCTCACGATTTCGCTTGACACTGCGCAATACGCTGCGTAGATTTTTGGCTCCTTCCCCCAAGGGCAGCGACCGAATCACAGGATCGCAGCCCAACTTCCATTGGTGTGATCACCGTTGCTATCGTCAAGTCAGCTCACACTAGAGGAGAGTCCCGATGAGAATCAGGAACAATCTAATTCTGGCAATTTTGTTCG
>DASQXC010000124.1:0-6885 GCA_035639935.1 Terriglobales bacterium | reverse complement strand
AGCATGAGGGTAGCTGGGGTTGCAACGGCGAGGAGGACAAAGAGCGCTTGGCAAAAGCGGCCCCTCGACTTCGCTCGGGGCAGGCTCCGGGTGGGGGCACCCAAAGTACATCTAGGCCGCAATCTCGTCTGCTTCTTTGGGTGGCTCTTTGGGGAAGACCTTGCGCGGCGGCGGCTTTTTCAGTGTCAGCTTGCCCTGATTCGTGACTTGTATCGCTTCAGAATTGATCTCCGCCCCCAAGAGTATGGCGAAACCTGACCAATATAGCCACACCAGTAGCGCGATGCCGGCGCCCAGTGTGCCGTAAGTCTTGTTGAAGTTGGCAAAGTGCTGAAAGTAAACGCCAAGTCCGAAGGAAAGTGCGATCCACACCCCCACAGCCAGCAGCGCTCCCGGCAACGACTCCTTGAATCTCTGCTTCACGTTGGGGAGAAGAAAGTACATAAGTTCGACTGCCAGTACGGTAAAGCCGATTGCCACTACCCAGCGAATAACCGGCCAAGCGGCAACGAATTGCGGTCCAACCCCTACGCGATAGGCCAGCCAGTCGCCGAAGCGCGGGCCCACGATCATTACACCAAGGGCCGCAATCGTCAGCAATCCGACCACAAATGCCGTGCCTAATGCCAGCAGCCGCTGCTCCCACCAGGAGCGGGTCTCTGGGACGTCGTAGGCCACATCGAGCGCCTCGATCAGTGCTGAGAAGCCGCCCGAGACGGTCCAGAAACTCCCCACGATTCCAAGCGACAGCAGCGCGCCGCGCCGGGGAGTGATCACGTCGCTGACGATAGCCCGAACCAGACCCATTCCGTCGGGCGGAACCACGCGTGCTGCCGCGTCCAGGATCTTGTCGAACAGGTTGGGAACCGGGATGTAGGCCAGCACCGCCGCCGCTACCGCAAGCGTCGGGAATAGCGCCATCACGAAATAATAAGAAAGCCCTGCCGCCATAGCGAGAGTGTGGTTGTTCTGCACATCGCCGATGGTGTGCACCAGCGTTTGCTTCGCGGTACGGAGGCGCATGCCAAATACGACACCGAAGCGCCCTCGCGGGTTGCGCGGGCGCGCTTCGAGGCTGCCGCTGCCCGGCGGCAAGATTATTCTCTCCGGATTGTGCTAATTAACCTGCTCTGCGCATCTAATCGCTTGCAGCCAAAATCAAAATAAAGAGTTCGGGTTCGCCAATCGCCTTCGCTTGGGGGGCATTTTTGAGAAGCGGGGGTCACATCTGTGGATGTCGGGGCTATACTGCGTTTGTGGATTTTACCAGTGCTTAAACGGGTCGAAGCGTAAGGCAGTTTGAAGTACATGCATAGCAAGCGGCTGATGTTGATCGTAGCTGGGACGGCGGTAGCGGTCATCTTGCTGGCGGCGTTCGCTTCCTTGCGCGGTAATGAAGTTCCGGTGCGCGCCGATCGCGTCGTTCGCGAGACCATTACCAACACCATTGCCACCAACGGGAAGGTCCGGCCGGTGGACAATTTCGAGGCCCATGCTCCTGCGGCCACCATAGTGCGCCGTGTGCTGGTACACGAGGGCGAGCGGGTAAAGGCCGGGCAGTTGCTCCTGCAATTGGACGACGCGGTAGCCCGCACCGAGGCCGCCAAGGCCCAGGCACGACTGAAGGCTGCCGAATCCGATCTGCACTCCATCCAGGCAGGCGGCACGCAGGAAGAGTTGTTTACCACAAAATCCGAACTGGTGAAGGCGCGTTCGGAGTTCGAGGCTGCAAAGCGCCAGCTCACTGCCATGCAGCAACTTCAGCAGCGAGGGGCGGCTTCTATGGCAGAGGTCGAGGAGGCGCGCAACCGCCTTCATGCCGCCCAGACTCAGGTTAACCTGCTGGAGCAGAAACAGACTTCCCGCTACTCACGCCCCGAGATTGTCAAGGTAAAAGCCGAGCAGGAGGAGGCGGAAACCGCCTATGAAGCAGCCCAAGACATGCTGCGACAGTCCAACGTGCGGGCGCCTCGCGACGGTACCGTGTACTCCCTGCCCCTGCGTGTTGGTGCCTTCGTGAATCCCGGCGATTTGCTGGTGCAGGTTGCCGACCTGCAACAAGTGCAGGTCGTCGGTTACGTGGACGAGCCAGAAATTGGGCGTCTAGCACTAGGCCAGAGGGTCACTGTCACTTGGGATGCCCTCCCTGGGCGGGTTTGGCAGGGCGCCGTCACGCGCATCCCCTCTACCATCACCCAGCTTGGAACGCGCAACGTCGGTGAGATCACCTGCACGGTAGATAACCACGATCTCAAGCTCCTGCCCAATGTGAACGTGAACGTCACGATTACCACCGCTCAGGACAGCAATGTGCTGACTGTGTCACGCGAAGCCATCCGTCAGGACGACGGCAAACCGTACGTGTTCGAAATCGTGAATGGCGAGCTGAAGCGCCGCAACATCACCGCTTCTGTTTCCAATCCCACGCGCATCGAGATCACTGGCGGGCTGCCCGAAAACGCCTTGGTCGCCCTCAGCGCGCTGGATGGCCATCCGCTGGCCGACGATATGGCAGTGCGCGTGGTGCAACGTTGATGCGTTTTCAGGGCCCGGCTGGTCTCATCGTGATTTTCGGCCTGCTGTGGGTGGCGGGCTCGGCGGCGGCTGAGCCAGCTTCTCCCGCCGCGCTGATCTCCACGGGACATGTTGATGACGCTATCCGCCTGCTCCAAGAGCGGATACAGAGCGTTCCCAACGATGCCCCGGCGTACCACCTGCTTACCCGCACTTACTTCTACATGGGACGCTGGAACGAGGCTGTCGCTGCCGCTGAGCGCGCTGTTGCCCTTGAGCCCTCGAGCAGCGATTATCAGTTGTGGCTGGCGCGTGCCGTGGGCGAGAAAGCTGCGCATTCCGGCTTCGTAAACGCGATCCGGATGGTTCCCAAAATTCGTGCCGCCTTCGAACGGGCTGTGCAGCTCGATGGCTCCAACGCCACCGCTCGCACCGATCTCGCAGAGTTCTACATGGAGGCCCCGGCATTCCTCGGAGGCGGCAGAGACAAGGCCGCGTCCCAAGCCGAGTTACTTGCGCCCCTGGATCCCGCTGCCGCACACTGGGTCAAGGCACAGCTCGCCGAACACGCCAAGAGCTTCGAAGCCGCTGAGCAGGAATATCAGGCCGCCATTGCAGCCAGCAGAAACGCGGGTAATCGCTGGCTCGATCTTGCCGGCTTCTATCAAAACCGCGGCCGCCTCGACCAGATGGAGCATGCGATCGGCAAGGCGGTCTCCGCAGATAACCGTCAAAGTACCGTGCTTTACGAAGCCGCGGCACTGCTGTTCCAGGCTGGCAGGAACGGCTCCGGAACCATTGAGCTGCTTCAGAAATACCTCGCTCGCGATTCCCAACCGGAATCCGCACCTGCCTACCAGGCTCACTATCTGCTGGGACAGGTGTTCGAGAAGCAACGCGACAATAAGTCGGCCGCCGCTCAATACCGCGCTGCGCTCGCCCTCGCCCGTGAGTTCGAGCCAGCCCGGTACGCATTGAAGCGCGTGTCCCAGTAACACCAAGAGCGCTGCCTTATACTGCCCCCTTGCTCACTGGCTCCACGCGCCGGTGCAAAGGTGGCCCGATGAAGCTATTACGCCTTGTGTCCATACTTACACTCGCACCCGTCATCCACGCTGAACCGCTCCTCTTCCGCCAGGCAGTGGAGTTGGCTGTCAGACGCAGCGCTGAAATCAGCGCCACCGACCAGGTGCGGGCGCATCAGGCTTATCTCGAAGCCGCGCAGATGTATATCCCGCAGGTGATCGTTGGCTCCGGTCTGGCCAAATCGTTCGGATTCCCGCTGAGCATCGAAGGCTCGGCGCCCTCGGTGGTGAGCGTGAATACTACCGGATACATCATCAACCCTGCGCAGCGTGACCTCGTGCGGGCCGCACGCACCGAATGGAACGCTAGCGCTCTCGACAAGGCTGACAAGCGCCAGCAAGCGATCCTGGAAACCGCAGTGACATATACGCAGCTCGACCGCTTGGTCACCGCGCTCCACCTCCTACGGCAGCAGGAGCAAGAAGCGGCACGCGCCGAGCAGATCACTTCCGAGCGGGTGCAGGCTGGTGTCGAACCCCAACTCGAGCTCACGCGGGCACATTTGGCTGCCGCTCGCCTCCGCGTAGGCATCGCCCAGGTTGAAGGCAATGTGGACGTCCTCCGCAACCTGCTCTACCAGATCACAGGCGTTCCCGCAGATTCAATCGAAACCGTCACTGAATCCATCCCGCAGCTCCCCGAGATCGACCAGAATGACGACTTGGCCTCCAAGGCAGCCTCCGCCAGTCCCGCCGTTAAGCTCGCGTTCGCCCAGGCCGACGCCAAGCAGTTCCGCGCTCGCGCCGAACATAAGCTGCTTCTGCCGGCGGTGGACTTCATCGGCCAGTACGGCCTCTTCGCCAAGTACAACAACTACGACGTCTTCTTCCGCACCTTTCAGCGCAATAACGGCAACATCGGGGTTGCCATTCGCTTCCCATTCTTCAATTTGTCGCAGCGCGCCCACGCCGCCGCCGCCGATGCTGAAGCGGTGCAGGCCCGGCGTCAGGCCGAAGAGGCAAGAAACAAGGTCTCGAATGAAACCCGAAAGCTGCAGCGCGACGTGGCGCAACTCGCTGCTGCGCGCGAGGTCGCCCGTCTGGAATATCAATTAGCCCGTGCGGATGTAGACACGGTGCAGACCAAGGTCCAGGCTGGCACCGCGACATTGCGCGATGAGGCCAACGCCCGCCTGGCAGAGGGCCAGAAGTACTCTGCCTTGCTTGACGCCAGCTACCAGTTAGAGCAGGCGCAGATGCAGCTCCTGCGCGCGACCGGCGAGCTGGAAGACTGGGCGCTGGCAAAGAAGTAAAAAACTCCGCGCGCACCTCGAAACACGGCGTTGGCGAGTCATCAGAGCTGGTCTTACAACAGTTTTGTGAAAGGCCACGACTTGGCTGAGTCGAGACAAGTGAGGGGGCACGACTTTAAGTCGTGCCATAAAATGCCAAATAGAAATCGGCCTTTAGGCCCCGCGGTTCACCCCAGAGGCTAAAGCCTAAGCTCTTAATTGACCTTTACGGCACGCCTGAAGGCGTGCCCCTTCACTTCTCTCGGCTCACCGTCAAGGCCGCGCCTCTTCAAAACGCGTTCGCAAGAGAGCGTTCAGCAGCTTCTGGAGCCCCACCCCTTCCAAGCACGCCTGATCTGCAGTTTTTCAGGAGTCTGTTCAGCCCCTGTGATCCAACCGCAGTAAATTCTATTTCACTGGTTCCCGATCAGAAGGTCTGAGTCGGGGAGTGATTGCTCAGAAGAAGTTTTCCCCCGCTGGCGCTGACCACGTTAAGGTGCGAGCTCCCCACCATTTGTTCAAAGCGGGCCAGTTCTGTTTGCTCCGCCAACAAATAGCAGCGTTCCTCGGACTGCCAGATTCTGCGCAACTGCACATCGTCGATAAATACCTGGGGAGCCCCGGGAGCATAGGATCCGTACTCAAGATTATGGAATCGGCCATTCAGCAGTAGTGCGCTGCGGTTGGTGTAGAAAAACACGGAAGAAAACGTATAGTAGTGGCGATCCGCGATCAGTGTGCCCTGCGGAGAGCGGAGCAGCGCGTCCGCCAATGGCCGCGACGACAGGTAGGGGTCGAAGGTCACAAGAGCCAAACGAGCAGCATGGAACAGGAGAGCCATCATCAGCGCCGCTGCGATCAGTGCACGCTGAAGCTGCCCTTGCAGGGTTCCCAGCGCGCCGACAAAAAACGCGACCCCTGCTGTTAAAAGCGGCAGGCGAAGATAGGCGAAGGATTTCAAGGTCAGGTCCTGCAGATGGCCCAGAGCAAGCGTGTAGGCGCCGGGATGCATGATGAGGGCGGCCGAAATGTCACCCGGAGCAAGCAGGTTGCGCACCATGAACAGAACGCTCAGCGCCGCGAAGGCGGTGCACCCGCAAATGACTGCTAAGCCCCGGGTGGCGCGGCGTATACAGGCACTCTCGGCGGCGGCGGCCGAGCCCAACAGCAGCGCGAATGCCGGATAGGCGGGCATCGAATAGTATTCCTGCGTCGTGGAGAATGTGAAAAACACCAGCACAACCCCAGCCCAACAGAGCGCCAGCAGCCGTGCGCGTCCTGCACGATCCAGCGGCTTGAAAGAAAGCTTTGCGACCGCGGGAAGGTAAACGCTCCAAGGAAATAACCACACTAGGTGCAGCAACCAGAAGGACAGTCGCGGAACCGTGTTGTAGTCGTGCGGGTAACGCAGATTCAGAAAGCGAAGAAGCTGTTCATTGACAAAGAAAAACCAAAGGAAGCCGTGGTATTGCCCGGGACCGCTATGTAAAGTCCATACAAAATACGGTGGGTTCCGCAGCGTGGCCAGAATGTGCCAGGGAGCAGCAATCAGCAAAATGATCACAATTCCGCTGACAGGATGAAGGCGTCTCCAGGTTCGGCGAGAGAACAATTGGCGCGTTAGACAGAGATAGGTCACGCCCGCAGCCGCAGGAAAAACAACCGCGATCAGACTTTTTAGCAAGAGGCCAGCGCCAAGGCTCACCGCCAGAACACAGGCCCAAATGCGTGGATGATCTTCCTCTTTGTCGAGGGCCCTCAAGAACGCCCACATCGCCAGGGCCGTGGTGAGGGCGAGCATGACGTCAGGAATCAGGATCCGCGTGAACAGAAAAAGACCTGCGCATGTAGCCATGCACAAGCCGGCGTAGAATCCTGCTCGCCTTCCAAACGCCCAAACCGCGAACGCGGCAGTGAGCCAGCAAAGCGCGATGGCGGACAACGCAACCGGCAAGCGCGCCGCCCAGTCGTGCACTCCGAGGATTTTGTAGGAGAGGGCGATTGCCCAATAGATGAGTGGTGCCTTTTCCAGATAAGCTACACCGTCGAGGCGG